>JAIDFC010000115.1 GCA_029054535.1 Rikenella sp.
GTCAGACTCTCTGCGATCGAGATGTCTGTCCGCATCATTTCGCAGAACCAGGGTTCGAAGGTGGCGGCGGCCAAGAGTCCGAGTACAAGTGAAGCGAAGCAGATAATGATCGATTCGAGGACAAACCCGCCGAACAAGCTCCCGCGCGAGCCGCCCAAAAGTCTTCGCGTGGCAGCCTCCTTGGCCCGGAAACCGCTCTGAGCCACCGACAGGTTGATGTAATTGATGACGGCGAAGAAGAGAATCACCAGCGCCGTAATCCCCAGTACCATTAAAAACCGGCTGTCGTTACTTCGTACCGTATCCGAGAGCGAACTTTTCGGACTCAAATAGACCTCTTCCAGTCGTTCGAACCCAGGGTGATTGGTCGAATCACGTATGAACAACCAATACCTTTGGTTCGAGTGCAGGTATTGATCCAGATCGGCCGTTTTGGCCGGCAAATCGGTTCCTGAGTGGGTCAAGAAATAGACATCCGAACCACACCAGCCCGTCTCGCGGCAGAGATCCATCCCGAAATACTCACTCAGGTTGTCGAGCCACAGGATAAAATCCGGATTCGTAAAATGGGTTTCCTTGCCGAAGTCCCGTACCACGCCGCTAACAACCAATTCGCCTAAGTTCTTGTTCGAAATCGTGCGGCCGAGCGCGGGTCGGTCGCCGAATAGCCGCCGGGCATAAGACTCGGTCAACACCACCTCGCCTTTGGTCTGCAACGCCTGGTCGGGCGTCCCCTCGACGAACGGGAACGAAAAGATCCGGAAAAACGATGAATCGGTAAACATGCCCGTCCCCCGATAACAATCCGACGTGCTGCTCGTTTCCGATTCAACCTCGATTTCCCACCCGTCGCGGTAGGCGATACAGGTAGACCGTTCGATCTCCGGATAGCGGGTCATTAGGTCGGCACCGGTGAACGGCGCGAAGTTGCTTGTCGAAGAACCCACGATCCGATAAATCCGCTCCCGATAGAGCTGTTTGGTGTTCACCGCCAACTCCTGCTGGACGTACAGCCCGATCAGCACGACGAACATCAACGACACGGCGAATCCGAATATGTTGATCGCGGTAAACAACCGGTTCCGCTGCAGAAAGTTCCAAAACGATTTCAACTGGAAAAAATTTCTCATAACTCCTGGGGTTTTAGGTTCATTCGTTGGCTATGAGCTGGTACCGTTCTCTTTGTGAACAGAAAGTAACAGTACCCTCGCGTCGCTAAAGAACGATTCATACCTTCAGGAAAGCCGAAATCGTGCCAAAAGAGTTAAGCCATTGAACGTAAGATGATTGTAAAAACAAGAGAGGGCCAGGGTTGTCAAAAAAATAGACAGTCTGTGTCTATTTTTTTGACATGCCCGATGACACGAGACCGGAAGTGGCGACCAAAGATTCCGTAGCGGTGTCCAGCGGCAGTTCGACCGTGAAAGTCGTTCCGACCCCCAGAATCGTGTCGAAGATGATCGTTCCGCCCAGCAGCTCGACGATTTTTCGCGAGAGAGCCAGACCGAGACCGCTTCCGCTGCTCTTGGTGGTGAAGTTCGGGACGAAGATTTTGTCCCGAATCTCTTCCGGAATGCCCGGCCCGCTGTCGCAGAAACGAACCCAGGCCCGATCTTCCGTCGTCCTGAGTTCGATGTCGATCGTCCCGGTCCGTTGAGCAGCCATCGCTTGGACGGCGTTCTGACAGATGTTGACGAATACCCGCGTCAGGTGGTCCGGATCGGCATTGACCCATACCGGTCGGAGAGGCGTCTCGTCGTCGCCGACCTCTCGATCGTCGATCCGAAGCCGGACGTGGATGCGGTCGTGGTCGGCGTACAGTTTGGCTACGTGGCGAACCAGCGGAACCAGGTCGATCCGTACCGGATGCCCCTCGCCTAACTTGGCGAAGTCCGAGAACTCGCTGGCGATCTTGGTCAACAGGTCGATCTGTTCGAGCAGCAGTGCGAGGGTCGACTCGACCCGCGTTTTCAACTCGTCGCCGCTGCCGTGGGCCAGGTATCGTTGCAGCATCTGGATCTTGAGCCGCATCGGCGTGAGCGGATTCTTGATCTCGTGAGCCACCTGGCGAGCCATTTCGCGCCAGGCTCCTTCGCGTTCGTTCAGGGCGAGTTGGCGGTAGCTCTCCTCCAGGTAGTCGATCATCGTGTTGTACTGTTCGATCAACCTTCCGACCTCGTCGCCGATCTTACGCCCGGTGTCGACGGCGTCGATCTTTTCCATCCGGGAGATGTTTCCGAGGGCTTCGTGGAGCCGATTGAAGGGTTTGGTAATCAGCCGGTAGAGGATCTCGGAGAGGACCACCGCGACGCAAAGGATTATCAGGAACAGGCTCAGGACGTCGACCAGCAGTTTGTGTTGCAGGAAACTGCTGTTGGTGTTCGAGCTGTAGTACTCCAGATTGAGATAGCCACGCAGGGTGCCGTCGACGACGATCGGGGCGAAGGCCGAGATGTATCTCGATCCGTCGGCGAAGGCGTAGAACGGCTGGCCGAGGTAGTGCAGGTCGCGATAGGCGGCGCAGTTCATCCGCACGATGCGCCGGACATGGTCGGTCGAGGCTCCGACCAGGTCGCCGGCCGGCGAGAAGAGGTTGATGTCGTATCGCAGGTCTTTGTTCTCTTCGTCGATCCACTGTCGGGCGGTCCGAGGGTCGAGCGGCCGGTCGGTCAGGTAGCGCACGATGCTGGCCCCCATGCGTTGCATGTGGTTGTTGACGAACCGCCGTTGCTCTTCGCGGAAGTTGTTCAGCGTGTGGTTGATGATGACGAGCGTAACGGCCAGCATGGCGAAGAGCACTACGCCGATCACCACCACGCGGATCCGGAAGGTCATCCGGGTGCCGAGCCGGTGGATGTTGAACGTGTAGCCGACCAGCTCCAGCAGCAGGCCGCACAGGATGAACAGCAGCAGAAAAACATAGGCGAACAGCGCTACGGCGTCCAGCGCCGTGGATGTTTTTCGGCTGACGATCAGCGTATTTCGTTCTCCGTCGGTGTAGTAATTATAGAGGAAGTGCCGTTTGCCGTTCTGTTTGACGAGCGTGTCTCGGCCGGCTGCGATGGCGGCGGTCAGGTCCTGGTAGTCGTTTCCGTTTCCGTACTGGAACGCGATCCGGTTGTCGCGGACGCGGGCATAGGTGAAGTCTCGGAAACGGTCGTCGATGTTGCGCTCCTCGATCCCCGATCCGTCGCCCCGCAGGATCCGGTCCTGAGGCACGGTCCCCAGGATTCGGGCGTAGAGCATCTGGGCGTTGTTCTGAGCCGAACGGTTTTCGCGGGTTACGAAGTAGGCGATATAGAGGCTGAAGACGAGCAGCGAGATGAGGAACGATTCGTAGTGTCTGTACCGCCGTCTGAGGTAGTGGGCGCCGACCGAGACGAGGTAGAAGAGAACCAGCATGTACTCGGTGTTGTGGATCTGGTTCCGCACGGGCCAAAGGAAGAGCAGGATCAGGAGGGTCGTAACCGCCGCCCGCCGCCCGAGCCGTCGGTTGCCGAACAGGCTCAGGTGGGTGTATCCGATCAGGATCCGGCCGCTGACGAACAGCACGGCCAACAGGTAGAACACCACGCTGGAGTACGAGAGGTCGAAGATGTCGTAGAGCTGCATGTTGATCTTCGGCGAGTAGATCGAGAGGATCAACGCGTAGTGGAAGACGGCTACGATGGCGGCGATCGCCGTACAGAACGCCGCCCCGACCGCCGCGCGGCTCCGCCGTCCGAGCCGGAGGTATCGCCACTCCAGCTTGGCGCGCACCTGGAACAGGTAAACGGCATAGATGAAAAAGAGGCCGTAACTGAGGATCAGGTCGCCCAGCGAGATCAGAATCGGATTGTGCAGGCCGTATATGCGGTTGAAGAGGATGCTGTTGTCGTTCGGCAGCCCGCTGTAGTAGAGTCCCACGCGCAGCAGGGCGAAAAACAGGAGCAGCAGGCCGGCATTCCGATAGACGTTCTCCCGCGAGGTGCGTCGTCGCACGAGGTTCTTCACCCAGAAACAGAGCATCATCACCCCGATCCAGCCGCAATACTCGGCCCACCACGGCATTTCGGTCATCGGTTTGGCCTCGACGAAAAATTCGTTCTCCCCGACCGCGATCCGATCGGCCTGGATCAGCCGCGCCCGGATACTGTCCGAAGCGGAGAGCAGCGCGATGCGTTGTTCGGGGAAAATCGCCGGATTGTACCGCTCCCGTTTCCGGTTGTAGAGCTCGACGGCTACGACGGCGCTTTTCCCGTTTTTGCTTTGGATGTAGCTGACGAGCTGGTGGTTGCCGACCTGTCGCAAGCTCCGTTGCGGGATCAGCCAAAAGGTGTTCGAATCGGCCTGGAAGATGTCGTTCGACCAGTAGACTAGGGTCGTGTCGCGGAACAGCAACATCGAAACGCCGTGTTCGGACCGCCTCTTCGAGGGTTCGCTCTCCCACAGCCGCCGCACGTACAACGTGTCGTTCCAGGTGTCGAGCCAGCCGGAGGTGGTCCGATCGGCCTCCCGGAGAATGTTCTCCAACGAGCGGGCCACGCGGCCGCTCTCCGGGTCGACCTTCCGGCCGACCATCACGAACGAGTAAAAGAGGTTGATCCCCAGCAGCAGGGCGGTCAACGGCAGGGTGAAACGCCGCGCCCGAATCCGGACGCGCCGACCGAAGGTGCGCAGAAAATCGAAAGTCAGAGTCAGGTATCTGAACATAACGGACCAAGTATGTTGCTCAACGATGATGATAGGGTTCGCCGCCGAGGATGGTGAACGCTCGGTAGAGTTGTTCGACGAAGATCAGACGCACCATCTGGTGCGAGTAGGTCAGGGACGAGAGCGAGAGCCGCTCGTCGGCGCGCGCATACACGGCTGCCGAAAACCCGTAGGCACCGCCGACCACGAAAACCAGCCGACGGATCCCGCGGTTCATCATCCGCTGCAACCACTCGGCAAAGGCCACCGACCCTTCGGGCATCCGGCCGCGCTCGTCGAGCAGCACGACATGGTCGCCCGGCGCCAGCTTGCCCAGGATCAACTCTCCCTCGGCGCTTTTGATCTGCTCCTCGCGCAGGTTCCGGGCGTTCTTCAACTCCGGGATCACGGTCTGTCCGAAGCGCACGTAATGCCCCAGCCGATCCGTATAATCCCGGATTCCGCTCCCCAACCACGCCCCTACGGTCTTCCCCACCACGATCAATTCGATTACCATCCCTTTCCCCTGTTTTTGCTCTGTCTCCGCAAAGCTACGAAATCATACCCGATTCCTCTCGTTTTTATTTTCTATTTTTGCATGGATGGAATGGGATGGAACTGTCCCTTTGTTGGCTTCGCCTTCCTCCTCGCCGCTCGGCAAAGCGTGCAAGCCCGCTTTGCTCTCGCTGGCAGCGTCGGTTGAAAGAAAGGGACCCAAAGAACTTTCGGGAATGCTACGCATTCCATGACCGTTCTTAGTGAATGGCTTGGGTTGGTTTGTTGGGGTGGCACTTTTTGTGAGCGCGCAAATAAGGTTTACACAGCCCAGCGCGCCACAAAAAGACCACCCCAATGAAAGTCCGCCAGGCTCTTGACTACGGTAGCCCATGCGATACGCAAGTATCGCCGGAAGTCTTTTTGGTTCTTTTTCTTCAGAAAAAGAACGGTTCCATACGGTAGCCAAACACGTAAGAAAATACAAAATATAAACATGAAAAAAGAATACGAATCGTTTGTAGATCGGTTGATCGAGTTGGCGATAGCCGAGGATATCGGGGATGGGGATCATACCTCGTTGAGTTCGATTCCGGCCGGCGAGCGGGGGCGGATGAAACTGCTCGTGAAGCAGGCCGGAGTTTTGGCTGGGGTCGAGGTGGCCGAGCGGGTTTTCCGGCGGTTGGATCCGACGGTAGCGTTCGAGCGGAAGTTGGAGGACGGAGATCGGGTGCAGCCGGGCGATGTGGCGTTTTATGTGGAGGGGAACCTTATCAGCCTGTTGCAGGCCGAGCGCGTGATACTCAATATCATGCAGCGGATGAGCGGCGTGGCGACTCAGACCGCCGTGTATGCCGACGAGCTGCGGGGGTTGAAGACCAAGGTCTTGGATACGCGGAAGCCCACGCCCGGGATGCGGGTGTTGGACAAGATGGCCGTCCGGATCGGCGGCGGGGAGAACCACCGGATCGGATTGTTCGACATGATTCTCTTGAAAGACAACCACATCGACTTCGCTGGGGGGATTGACAAGGCACTCAGCGGGGCGCGCAAATACCTGGCCGAAAAGCATAAGGATTTGAAAATCGAGATCGAGGTGCGGTCGCTGGACGACATCGACCGAGTGTTCGCGGCGGGCGGGGCCGACCGGATCATGTTCGACAACTTCACGGTGGAGCAGACGCGCGAGGGGGTCGCTCGGGTGGCCGGACGGGCCGAGATCGAAAGCTCGGGGGGGATCACACTCGAAAACCTGCGGGCTTATGCCGAGTGCGGGGTGGACTATGTGTCGGTCGGGGCGCTGACCCATCAGATCAAGAGCCTGGATATGAGTCTTAAAGCGGTGGAAAAATGAAAAAAGCGGTCTATTGGATTACGATTTTCGGGTTGTCGTTCGGATCGGTCGGCGGTCAGGGGCGGCAGATCGGGTACGACGACATCGCCGCGGGGCGGCTGGCGGCACGGAGCGTGTACGGGTTGCGGCCTATGGCGGACGGCGAGCACTACACCACGTTGAACAACGGGCATGTCTTGCGGTGGCGGTATGCCGACGGGATGTTGGTGGATACCCTGTTCAGTGCGCCCGCGGAACTCGCGAAAGCGGTGGCGGGTTATGAACTTTCGGCCGACGGGACGAAAATCCTGCTGGCCGCCGGGCGGGAGCCGATCTACCGGCACTCTTCGCGGGCGGACTACTCTGTTTACGACCGGTCGACGGGCGACCTGCGACCGTTGTCCGTGGGCGGGAAGCAGCAGGAGGCGACCTTCTCGCCGGATGGAACCAAAGCGGCGTTCGTGCGGGACAACGATTTGTTTGTGGTGGACTTGTCGACCGGCGAAGAGCGGCGCATTACGTACGACGGGGTGCGGGGACGGATTATCAACGGCATTCCGGACTGGGTCTACGAAGAGGAGTACAGCTTCTCGCGGGCCTACGAGTGGGCGCCGGGTTCGGATGCGATCGCTTTTTATCGGTTCGACGAGAGCGGCGTGCGGGAGTACTCGATGAACACCTTCCGCGGGCGGCTCTATCCGGAGAACTACGACTTCAAGTACCCGAAAGCGGGCGAGGACAACTCGGTGGTCGGTATCCGGATCTACCGGTTCGACGGCGATTCGATCGTCGATGTCGATCTCGCCTCGGGGGCCGATTCGACGGATATTTACGTGCCGCGGATCGAGTGGGCGGCCACGGGGCGCGATGCTCGCGAGGCGCGGCTGGCGGTGCATTGGCTCAATCGGTTGCAGAACCATTACCGGATTCTGTTGGCCGATGCGGCGACGGGGGCGACCGATGTGCTGTACGAAGAGCGCGATCCGAGGTACATCGAACGGATCGATAACGAGACGGCGACTTTTCTGCCGGCTGGGCGGGGATTCGTGGTGAAGAGCGAGCGGGACGGCTGGATGCACCTCTATCGCTACGATATGAACGGCAAACTGTTGAACCGGATTACGGAGGGCGAGTGGGAGGTTACGGCACTCTACGGGATCGATGCGAAGACGGGGAAAGTCTATTATCAGTCGACGGAAGGATCTCCGTTGCGGCGGAGGGTCTACTCGGTGGGGCTGAACGGGCGCGGGAAGCGCCAGCTCTCGACGTCGGCCGAGGAGGGGACGCATACGGCGGTTTTCGGGCCGGGATACAGGTATTGGATCGACTATTTCTCGAACGCCGGGACGCCGACGGCGGTAACGCTTCGGCGGGTCTCGGACGGGCGCACGGTGCGGGTGCTGGAGGACAATGCGGCGTTGAGGGACAGGATTGCGGCGGAGTATACGTTGCCGCGCAGGGAGTTCTTCACGTTCACCACGCCGGAGGGCGTTACGCTGAACGGCTACTGGCTGAAACCGGCCGATTTCGACTCCACGCGGCGCTATCCGGTGCTGATGACCCAGTACAGCGGCCCGGGATCGCAGCAGGTGGCGGATCGCTGGGGATGGTCGTGGGAGGCGGCGCTGGTGCGGGAAGGGGTCCTGGTGGCGTGTGTCGATGGGCGCGGGACGGGTTTCCGGGGGCGGAGTTCCGCAAGTGCACGTACGGTAATCTCGGAGGGCTCGAAGTGCAGGACCAGATCGCGGCGGCGCGGTATCTGGGCGGCTTGCCGTATGTCGATCCGGCGCGGATCGGGATCTACGGCTGGAGCTTCGGCGGGTTCATGGCTCTGAACTGTATTCTCAAGGGGAACGATGTCTTCGCGTTGGCGGTGGCGGTGGCGCCGGTTACGTCGTGGAGGTACTACGACACGATCTACACGGAGCTGTACAACGGTTTGCCGCAGGACAATGCGGCGGGGTACGACCGAAACAGTCCGATCTTTTTCGCCGACCGCTTGAAAGGCAAGCTGCTTTTGGCACACGGGACGGGGGATGACAATGTCCACATCCAGAACAGCTATGAGATGATCGAACGGCTGGTTCGGGCGGGGCGTCCGTTCGAGATGGCGATTTACCCGGACAAGAACCACGGGATGGGCTCTTCGCGGGATCATTTGTTACGTCGGGCGATCGGGTTCATTGCGGCGGAGTTGTAGGGTTTGCAGACTGTTTTGTATCTCACCCGTTGAGTTTGTCGACACCGACAAACTCAACGGGTGTTTTGTCGTCCAGTCGGTGGGGGCTGAGGGTTTTCTCCTCAGGAAACCCCCAGCGATACGCCGCATCTTTTGTCGGGTTTTGGGGTTGCCGGATGCCTTCGGCAATGCGTAGCATCGCCCGCCCACCGCGGGTCCCCGTTGGGGCTTTTGCTAGGGTTTTCTCAGCCTTATTTGGCGGCCCCGCGCGGGAGCACAGTTCTTGCATGTTGCCGAGCAAACTTCAGTTTTCGAGTGCCGAGCGGCACCCCGTGCGCCACGCCTAAGGAGGCGATTCAACGGTTCGGCGTGAGCCGAATCCGAATGAATCGCCTGGCGCGCGAGCAGAGAACGTTTTTTAGGCAGCCCTGCGCGCGACTACTGGAGTAGGAAATCGTTCAAAAGCGTGAATCGCTTTTGAACAGGATTTCCGCCAGCGCGCGGACAAAGAAAGAGTGCAACGGTTTGGAAATCCCGCCTTGCGGGCGAGCGAGCCGCCGCCACCCCGCGCGGTGGCGAGCAACTTCGTCGGAGCTCGTTAATCTTTCTGCTGTCGGCGGCTCGGATAAAAGGAGTCGTGCGGCCAAACCCGGCTTGGGA
>JAIDFC010000116.1 GCA_029054535.1 Rikenella sp.
GAAGAGGAGGAGGAGGAAGAGTAAAAAACACCCAACGGGTGTGCCGGTTTCGCCCCGAGTTCCTCAGAACAGCACCTGGTACTAACAGGAAGGGATGGTCAGAGGGGTGGTTATTTCCCCAGGATGTGTTTTGCTTCCTTTGACCTTGAAACTCGGATACTGCGTCGGTTGGAACATACCCAAAGAAGTGCCCATAAGCCAAGAAAGAACAAGCATACAAAAAGAGCCATGTTAACGACCTCAGACGAACATTACATGCGGATGGCCTTGCGAGAGGCCGACGAAGCAGGAAGAGGCGGCGAGGTTCCGATCGGTGCCGTAATCGTGGCCGGCGATCGGATCCTGGCTCGCACCCACAACCTGACCGAGACGCTCGGCGATGTTACGGCCCATGCCGAGATGCAAGCTCTGACGGCAGCGGCGGCAGCCTTAGGCGGGAAATACCTCGACCGTTGCACGTTGTACGTAACCGTCGAGCCGTGTCCGATGTGCGCGGCAGCCTTGCGATGGGCACAACTGAGACGACTGGTCTACGGTGCAGCCGACCCCAAACAAGGATATACGACCGTGTCCGAGGCGTTGCTTCACCCGAAGACCGAAGTGGTCCGAGGCGTTCTGGAACAAGAGTGCGCCGCTCGGATGAGCGACTTTTTCGCCGCCCTGCGCGAAGCCCGAAATCGTTCGTAAAGCCGAATCGATCTAACGAATTGGGGGCGAAATTTTGAATTCTCCGAAAAAATCATTCAATTTGTATTCGTCGCTCACCGCAGGGGGGTGAACGACTCCCGAAGCTGCGAATACAAACCTAAACATACCGTACGAAATGAAGCAGATCAAATTACTGGGTGCGATGCTGGTGGCGGTGATCACCATCGGCAGTGCTTCGGCACAGAGTGTCGAAGAGGTGGGACTCAAGAT
Organism: Rikenella sp.; assembly: GCA_029054535.1. Taxonomy (GTDB): domain Bacteria; phylum Bacteroidota; class Bacteroidia; order Bacteroidales; family Rikenellaceae; genus Rikenella. Next base: position 919 of record JAIDFC010000116.1, read on the forward strand.
GAAAGAGGCCGGCGAACTGTTGAACAACAAGAAGCTGGTCGAAGCGATTCCGGTGCTGGAAGAGGTGATTCGGATGGGGAATGCAGCCGGTGCCGATGCCGCGGACATCGTTTCCGAAGCGCAGAAGTACCTACCGACCTGCTACCAACAGAAAGGAGCCGACTTGTACAAAGCTCAGAAAATCGACGAAGCGATCGAAGCGTTCACCCGGGCAAGCGATCTGGCCGATCTGCAAGGAGACGTCATGATGACCCGAAAGATGGGACGAACCGTGTCGCAACTCTATATGATGCAGGGGATCGCGGCTTTCAACGGGAAGAACTATGCCAAGGCGCTGGAAAGCTTCGGCAAAGGGCGCGAACAGGATCCGGACAACGTACAGCTGGCTTACTTTACGGCCAAGTCGCATGCCGAGTTGAAAGAGTTGGACAAAGCGATCGAGCTTTACAAACAGGTGATCGAACGGGGGACCGAAAACAGCAAATTCGAGAAACAAGCGGCGGATGCTAAGGCCGATATGGACAATTATCTGCTCGTAGCCACCTCCGAGGCGGCCAAAGCGGGCGATATCGAAAAGGTACAGGCCTACGTAGCGGCGATTCCGGAAAATGCGAATGCGAACCTGCTGTTGATCCAGACGGCCAACAACCTCAAGAAATACGACATCGTAACGGCGAAAGGGGCGGAGGCTTATGCCGCTCAGACGGACGATGCGCAAAAGAGCAACGTGGCTTACCTGATCGGCGTGGCGTTCCAGAACCGGGGGAATAATACCAAGGCGGCGGAGTGGTTGCGCAAGGTAACGGCCGGGCAGTATGTGGCGCAGGCGAAAGCGCTTTTGGCCGATGTTACGGCATAGAGGAGATTGTGTCGATCGTCGACGACTTGTCGCCTCAATGATATCGAAGGGTGTACCTGCATGATGGGTACACCCTTTTTTATCGTTTTTTCTTGTATCGAATTCATCGCTTCCCCATTTTGCGGCCTCTCCGCCACAAGTCCACAATGCCAAAGTTTGATGTCGGAGGTGTTGTTTTTCCTGCCCGAAGAGCGCGTCTGACCTGCCGCGCGGCGTTTCGGTTTTCTCCGGCTCCGGTTCGCGTACCCGCGGCGGACGAGGGAACATATCTGCTTCAAGCGGCGGCAACGGTAGTTACAGCCGGTCGGCGACAACTCCCTTGGGGGAGCGGTGGCACTCTCGGCAGGCCCGGTTGGAGTAAACCCGGCTCCGGGCGTCCGCAACAACAGCGAAGGTAAGCTGTGGGGCGTCGGAGGCTACGGGTACAGTTGGACGTCGTCTATTCCTTCTGCGGCTGACCTGGAGAGCAGGGCCCACTACTTGCACTTCGACAACACTCGGATCGCTCCGAATGCCGCAGCACACCGTGCGGTCGGTCTTCAGTCGCGTTGCCTCCAGGAATAGGGAGAGGCCAGAGCATGGCGGAGGAGTCCGGTCCCACGAGGCGGATGCAAATTTTCTCGATGAGAACTGCACCATTGGCGCGTGGGCTACCCTTACGCCGGGCAAGCGGTGCGGGCCGCACTCCCTATTAGCCTTCCGGAGGAGAAAACCTAACACCATCCCGACGAAAAACCGAGTCCGACGAGAATCCGAACCAGCTTATAGACGTCATAAGAACCACAGGAAAAGCCCCTCGGGATAGAGAGTAGCGAAGTCGAACCGCAAAAGTTTTCTTACATTTGTCGGCACATCGCCTCCCCACACGAGAGGTGCCTCCCTCACCCGCTGCATAAAAACGCCTCGCGATGAAACGATACTGTCCCCACCTGTTCCGTTACACCCGCCGTCGGAGCACCCCGATCCGGATCGGCAGTCATTTGACACTGGGAGGCCAGGCTCCGATCGTCGTACAGTCGATGACGACCACCAACACCGCCGACGTCGAGGCCTCGGCGAAACAAGTGTTGCGTATCGCAGCGGCCGGCGCCGAAATGGTTCGGCTCACGGCCCCCGGACGGACCGAAGCCGAACGCCTACTGACCATCCGGCGACGGATCGAAGAACAGGAGTGTTACGTGCCGTTGGTGGCCGACATCCATTTCAATCCGCAGGTGGCGTCGATCGCCGCGCAGTATGTGAGCAAAGTGCGGATCAATCCGGGGAACTTCATCGACAAACGGGCCACGTTTCAACAGCTGGACTACACCGATGCCGAGTATGCCGCCGAGTTGGAGCGGCTTCGGGTGCAGCTCACGGCCTTGATCGAGGTGTGCAAATACTACCATACGGTGATCCGGATCGGGGTGAACCACGGGTCGCTGTCGGATCGGATCATGTCGCGGTACGGGGATACAACGGACGGCATGGTCGAATCGGCGATGGAATTTCTGCGGGTCTGCCGAGCCGAACACTACGACCGGGTGGTGATCTCGATGAAGTCGAGCAACACGCGGGTGATGGTCGAGGCCTATCGGAAACTGGTCGTGCGGATGGACGAAGAGGGGATGCGCTATCCGTTGCACCTGGGGGTAACGGAGGCCGGCGAGGGGGAGGACGGACGGATCCGGTCGGCGGTGGGGATCGGGGCGCTTTTAGCCGATGGGATCGGGGACACCATCCGTGTCTCTTTGACCGAAGCGCCGGA
>JAIDFC010000117.1 GCA_029054535.1 Rikenella sp.
TTTGCGGGGAGGGGAGGACGAAGTGCTTTGTTTTTCGGTACGAAGTTCAGCCTCTTTGGCTCGGGTTTTCTGTAGCTGTTATAGCGATACGCAGTATCGCCGGCCCGGCGGGTTTTGTTGGGGTTTTTATCGCAAGTTTAAGCGATACGTAGTATCGCCCGCCCACCGCGGGCACGCGGGGCCTGCCCGGCCGACGCGTTCGCGCCACGGCGGCCGGCCTTTATTTTGGGGGTGTCTTTGCCAAATATGTCCCGCGCGCCCGCCTAAAGAGCGGAATCACTCGATAAACGGAGAGTTTATCGAGAATGATTTCGCAGGCGCGCGGTCAAAGACTGTTCTTAGAACGGTATAGCGATGCGTAGCATCGCTCGTCCCGCCGGGGCCACCCGGACGCCGCCCGCGTAGGGCAGTCGGACACGGTTTTTGTCGAGCAGATCCGCGCGGCCCGAGCGTGTCAGACACGGTTTCCCGTCGCCCGCCCGCATTAAAGGGGAATTTCAAAAGTTTCGCTCTTGGCGAAATCTTTATGAAATTCCCGCGGGCGACGATTTTCGGAGCGATTTGACTTGCAGATCGACAGACGCCGGCGGAGTAGCAAGAGAACGAAGTGAACTTTGCGCCCTCCGCGTGGGGGCGGCGGCGGCCCGCGCGACCGGAGGTCGCGGTTGTTGAGTCCAGGAAAAGGGTCGCCGCCAGCAGTGGCTTGCAGAGCAAAGTCCAGTTTTCGCGTGCCGAGCGGCACCGGGCCGGAGGTTGCGAAGCCCGCCGCGCGTCAGCGAGAAATAGCGGGCCTTCGCGGGGCGAAGCTCCGGCCCGTCAAGGTGAGATCACGGAGAAATTTCGCTGATGCAAGAGCCAAACCGAGAAGAAATTCCCGCGGGCGACGCGCCCACAGGGCGTTTTATTTTGGGTTCTCTCTACCTTAATTGGGGTAGACACGGCCTGGCTCAAGTGCCGAGCGGCACCGGGCGGCAGCGATTCGAGAGATGTAGGGTCGGGAGGGGACAAACCGATGAAAAAATAGATGAACTTAGTCGTCGACATAGGGAATACATTTGCGAAGCTCGCCGTGATGGCGGGAGGGGAGGTGGTCTACGCGCAGGCCGAGCCGACGATCGGGGGCGAGACGATCGATGCGGTTCTGAGCCGGTATCCGGCCGTCGACCGCGCCATTCTGTCCACCACCCGGCTGGCCGATCCCGAATTGGAGGCCTATGTCGAACACAGGGTAGGCCATCTGCTGCGTTTTACGGCTGCGACCCCTGTTCCGCTGCGGAACCTGTACGCGACCCCTGCGACTTTGGGAGCCGATCGGCTGGCCGCCGCTGTCGGGGCGTGGGGGATGGCGCCCGGACGGGAGCTGTTGATCGTCGATTTCGGTTCGGCCATCACGATCGACCGTGTGAGCGCGGCGGGCGAGTACCTCGGGGGGAATATCTCGCCCGGTTTGGCGATGCGTTTCGAGGCGCTCCACCGGTTGACAGACCGGTTGCCGCTGTGCGACGCCACGGGCGACGAACCGCTGGTGCTCACTGGGCGTGATACGCGTCAGGCTATCCGAAGCGGCGTCGCGCTCGGGATCGTCTACGAAATCGAAGGGTATATCGACCGCCTGACGTCGAAACAGGCCGAAAACGACTCGCCGACACTCTTTTTTGCCGGTCGGGACGCGAATTTCTTTGCCGAACGAGTAAAAAAAACGATATTTGTAATTCACGATCTGGTCGTTCGTGGCCTGGATCGAATACTTGAGTATAATGCCCAGTTCAATTATAAGTAGTTTGAGATGCCTCTCGGGCCGGTTTCGGGGGGGGCTGACGCGTGGATTTTTCGGACACACCCGAGCGGTTATCGGTCTGTCGGTCGTGCTGTGGTGCTTCGCCGTGGGGGAGGCGCGGGGGCAGATGAGCAGTTTGAATGCGTTCTCGCCTTACACGATGTACGGCATCGGCGATATGGCGGTCGGGGGGAGCGCTTTCAACCGCGCGATGGGGGGCGTAGGGATTGCCGGACGGGATCCGCACGCGTTCAACTACCGGAATCCCGCTTCGATGAGCGTCTTGCCGCGGCAGTCGGCCATCTTCAACTTTGCGGGAGAGGGGAAAAATATTTATGCCAAGGACGGAAATACTTCCACGTCGTATAATACGTTCAATATACA
>JAIDFC010000118.1:0-5102 GCA_029054535.1 Rikenella sp.
ACACTTCTAGCTTCTTCGGCATCGTCAGTTGTTTTTAAGAGACAGGTGTACGGGTTGAGCCTCGTAATCAGCGACATCGATCCGGCCTACACGCTGGGCGAGACCGAACGGTTGAGGCGGCAGACCATCGCCCAGTTGCAGGAGGAGGGGGTGTTCGACATGAACCGAGATTTCGAACTGCCGAGCGTAGTGCAGCGGATCGCGGTGGTTTCGTCGCCCAAGGCGGCCGGGTACAGGGACTTCATGCAGGAACTGGAGGCATCGCCCTATCGGTTCGAGACGACGTTGTTCGCAGCCGTGATGCAGGGCGACGCGGCCGAGGGATCGATCGTCGAGGCTCTCGACGCCGTGGCGGCGCAGGGCGACGAGTTCGACGCCGTGGCGATCATTCGAGGCGGCGGGTCGACCAGCGACCTCGGGTGCTTCGACAACTATCGGATTTGCGCCTACGTGGCGCAATTCCCGCTGCCGGTCATCACGGGGATCGGACACGACAAAGATGTGAGCGTGGCCGATATGGTGGCCCACACCTCGCTCAAAACACCGACCGCCGTAGCCGCTTTCCTCGTGAACCGCGCGGCGGAGATGCACGGGCGGCTCGTGAATCTCCACACCGAAATCGCCGGCGACGCTCAGCGAACGCTGATCGCAGAGGCCAATCGGCTCAAAAACGCCGGGTTGCAGCTGGCTTCGCGCAGCTCGGGAGCTTTGCACGGAGGACTGGGGCGGCTCGACCGGTTGCGGAGCGAACTGCGATACGCCGTTCAAGACCGTTTGACAGCCGAGCAACGACGATGCGGCGAGTTCGGCACCCTATTGAGTCGCGCCGCCCAACAACGCATCGCGGCGGGCGAAACCTGGATCGGTTATGCCCGGCAACGACTCGGCGACGGAGCGCAAGGAGCATTGCAACGCCGCCGGACACGGCTGGAGCTGTTGGAGGTTTCGATCCAGGGGCAGAGTCCGAAACGGATCCTGAGTCGCGGTTACGCCATCGTCCGCGGCGTGCGACGGGCCGAGGCGGTCGAACCGGGCCAACACCTCGCGATCGAGCTGCAGGACGGGGTACTGGAGGCGAACGTTACATCGAAATCAATTCATCCGAAACGAAATGGCTAAAACGAATACCGAAGAGCCACAGATCGCCTATGCCGATGCGGTGGCCGAGATCGAGGAGATCCTCGTGAAAATGAACGACGACGAGCTAGACATCGACCGTCTGGGGGCTTACGTGGAGCGGGCCGCGACGCTCATCACGCTCTGCAAAGAGAAGCTCCTCAAGGCTCAGAAACAGGTCGAGGCGGTCATAAAACCGGACAACGAAGCCTAAAAAATGCACTGAACACAATCATTTAACTACTCAACCGAACGCAGAACCCATCCATGAAAAAAGTGATTTATCGAACCGCCGCTCTGTTGGGTGCGGCGATGCTTATGCTGCCGAACGTCATGGCGGCGCAGAAAACGAACTCCCAAAAAACGAAGCCGGCGAAGTGGAAACTGATCTGGAAAGACGATTTCCGGAAAGACGGGTTTCTCGACTCGACGAAGTGGTCGAAGATTCCGCGAGGGACGGCCGATTGGGATAACTATATGTCGCCGCGGGAGGACCTCTACGAGGTGAAGGACGGACACCTGATTCTGCACGGGATCGTGAACGATCGGACGGATCTCGACACGGCCCGGTATCTGACGGGCGGGGTGTGGACGAAAGACAAATTCTCGGTCCAGTACGGCAAGATCGAGATTCGGGCCAAACTGGGCGAAGCTCGAGGGTCGTGGCCGGCGTTCTGGATGCTGGCCCAGGATCAGAAATACGGTCCTTATCCGAAAAACGGCGAGATCGACATCATGGAGCACCTGAATTACGACAGCGTGGTATACCAGACGATCCACTCGCACTATACGCTGAATCTGAAGCAGGAGACGCCGCAGCGTTTCACGACGGCGCCGATCGATCGCGAGGGGTACAACACCTACGGGGTGGAGTTCTATCCGGACCGGGTGGTCTTCACGCTCAACGGGGTCCCGACGCTGACCTATCCGAAAATCGAAACGGAGCTCGAAGGGCAGTTTCCGTTCGACCAGGCTTACTATCTGCTGTTGGACATGCAGTTGGGTGGCGGCTGGGTCGGACCGGTCGATCCGGCGACGCTCCCGGTGAAGATGGAGATCGACTGGGTGAAGGTCTGGGGAGCGAAAAAGTAGGATTGGCCGGAACGGCATTTTACCCGGTTCCGGTCCGCGTGTCCGCGGTAGGCAAAGGAGCGGGTCTGCCTGAAGCGGCGGCAATGGCGCGTACAGCTGATTCCCTTCGAGGAGTGGTAATACCCTACTATCTCGGCTGAGACATCTTTCTCGACCGGCACTCCAACCTGGTCATTCGGTAGAAAAAGCTCGCCCCCCTGTCGAACTACGCTCGCAGAGCGTGTGCTCGACGCCGCCCCAGGCGTCGGGCACAACGAGCGGCATTCGTTTCACGGCCACTCTCCGCCGATGTCAGGCATTCCGATTTCTCAGAAGCCGCGCCCAACGGGCGCACGGGTCAGCCGTTTCCCTCGGCTGGCGACGCAACTCGACTCAAAAAAGACAGCCACCCCCGACCGACAGTCGAGGGTGGCTGTTTTTGAACGACAAGTCGTCGTACACTCGCTTAGAAGCGTATCCCGGCCGTCAGCTGGAAGACATTGTTGCGGAACGACCCCTCTTTCATCGCGTGGCTCACCCCGAAGTTGTACCGGGCGTCGAGCACGATCGGACCGAGGTCGTACGAGATACCCACCGGTATGGCCACTTCGGCCGTGTGGAACGCATCGCTGACATTGTTCTTCACCGTGGTGTTCCCGACCTTGTCGATCGCCCGGGCGCCCAGGTTGAAGCCGGCTTGAACCCCGGTCTTCAGGGCGAGCCGATCCGTTACGTAGAAGTTGGCCAACACCGGAACGTTCAAGTAGTGGGTCTTCAACCGATATTTCGTTTGAACGTCGTTCACCGTCCATTTATCCATCACCCCCTGGCGCGAGTAGAGGACTTCGGCCGATACGGCAAACCATTCGCAGGTCCTCAGTTCGCCGAACAGACCCGCCGTGAAGCTGACCTTGGCGTCTTGTTTCGTGTGGCTCATCGTCGAGACGTTCATCCCGGCTTTCGGCCCCCAACTGAAATGTTGCGCCGAAGCTACTCCGGTTCCTGCGGTCAGGGCCGCTACGGCCGCGACTGTCGACAATACGATCTTTTTCATAACAGTAGAAATTTGATAGGTTAATAAGTTAGAAATCGATACACCGGATCTCTATGCCAACTTTTGTGCCAAACTTCACCGCCCCCCTCTCCGGAGATCGTGCTCGCCCCGGCCGAACTGCGAAAAATAGGGAGACGAAGATGGTGGAGAAACCGAAAAATGGTTGCATCTTTGCAGGGCATTCCCGCAAGGAGCCGATCCGTCGGAGCCGGATCCCTCTCTTCGGACATCAGGCAGCTTCATTACTCACCCTCCGAATCGCTCCATCCGACGCAGATGAAAAACAAATACATCGACCTGATCGAACAGACATTCGAGTTTCCGCAAGACGAATTCTCGGTGGTCGACAGCAACCTCCACTTCCACGACGTGCCGTTGATGGAGATCATCAAACAGTACGGAACGCCGCTGAAAATCACCTACCTGCCGAAGATCAGCGCGCAGATCCAGCGGGCCAAGAAACTCTTCAACGTCGCGATGGCCAAGGTCGACTACCGGGGGACGTACAACTATTGCTACTGTACGAAGAGTTCGCACTTCTCGTTCGTGCTGGAGGAGGCGTTGAAGAACCGGATCAACCTCGAGACATCGTCGGCCTACGACATCCACATCATCAACGCCTTGTACGACGGCGGCCAGCTCGACAAAGACACATTCATCGTCTGCAACGGCTACAAGCGGCCGCAGTATGTCGAGAACATCGCCGAGCTGATCAAGCGGGGGTTCGTGAATACGATCCCCGTGATCGACAACAAGGAGGAACATGAACTGCTCGATGCGGCCATCGACCGCCCGTGCAACATCGGGATCCGGATCGCTTCGGAAGAGGAGCCGAAATTCGACTTCTACACCTCGCGGCTCGGGATCCGGTACCGCGAGATCAAGAACTACTACCTCGAAAAGATCAAACCGAACCGGAAATTCCGGCTCAAGATGCTCCACTTCTTCATCAACACCGGAATTCGCGACACGGCTTATTACTGGAACGAACTGTCGAAGTGTCTGGCGGTCTACTGCGAGCTGAAGAAGGTGTGTCCGGAGCTGGATTCGCTCAATATCGGCGGCGGATTTCCGATCAAAAACTCGCTGGCGTTCGACTACGACTACGAATATATGGCCGAGGAGATCGTGGCCCAGATCAAAAACTACTGCAACCTCAACGACGTCGAGGAACCGAATATCTTTACCGAGTTCGGCTCGTTCACCGTGGGGGAGAGCGGCGCGACGCTCTACTCAATCATCAACCAGAAGCAGCAGAACGACCGCGAGTTGTGGTACATGATCGACTCTTCGTTCATGACCACCCTGCCGGACACCTGGGGGATCAACCAGCGGTACATGATGCTGCCGATCAACAACTGGGACAAGGAGTACCAGCGGGTTTTCCTGGGGGGGCTAACGTGCGACAGCGAGGATTATTACAACGCCGAGGCGCACCAGAACGCGATATTTCTGCCCAAACTCTGTCCGGGCGAAACGCAGTACATCGGTTTCTTCCACACGGGGGCCTACCAGGAGTCGCTGGGCGGATACGGCGGGATTCAGCACTGTTTGATTCCGGCCCCGAAACACATCATCATCGACCGCGACAAGGAAGATAACGAATACTACACGCGGCTTTTCGCGAAAGAGCAGAGCTATCGAGCGATGATGCGAATCCTGGGGTATTGACCTCTACAAACAAAGAAGAGAGGCGATAGCGCGTTTTCGCCAATCTCTTTATAACGACGCCGCACAAAGGTTACGAACGGCACTGCACAACGAGCGGGGCGGGGATGCTTTTTCTCATAGCAAAACACCCCCCCAACGGTTTTATGCACCCCACACACAGACCCCCCACAAAAAAGAACAGAACAATTAT
>JAIDFC010000118.1:5112-12087 GCA_029054535.1 Rikenella sp.
GTTCCCCCCCGCCACCCCCCCCCGGGGGGGGGGGGGTGCTTTTTCCCTAAAGCATCCCCGCCCCGCTCGTTGTATCGCCCCACCGCTCGCTGCCGCACGAAACGAGAGAACGCTAATATTTCCGCCGACTCCGGTCGCGCCGCGGCACGAAATCCTGTCGTCCGCCGCCAACCCGCTGCCCGTTCCGGTCCGCACGAGCCGACCGATCCGATGCGCCCACGTTCCGCCGATTCCCGGTTCCTTTGCTTTTCCGGAAATCCCGCCCCCGATCCTGTACCCCGTTCGGATTGCGGTCGCTCCGTTTCTCCGACTCTTTGGCCAGCTTCACCAACGGCCGGTCGTCGTTGGCCAGCTCGCGCAGCGAGTTGAGCTTCTTCATCGCCGCCTCGGCATCCCGGAACGGAATGGTGGCGAACGAAAAGTCGTCCAAGCACTTCACATCGTCGATCTTCTGCTGCGGAATGCCGCACTCGCGCGAAAGCAGTTCGACGATCATCTTCGGCCGATAACCGTCCGCCTTCCCCAGCCCGATAAAGAGCCGCGCCGTACCGCGTCGATCCACGTCGATCCGCCGAATCTCCGGATAACTGCTCTCGTCCAGCTCGTTCTTGAAAGCCAGGCGCATCAAAGCCGCCAGCGCCACCTCCGGATCCAACTCCGCCAACAGTTCGCGAGCGATCTCGTCGTAGTCCGCATAGGTCTCGTTCTCGACGATCTCAGCCAACTCGTCCTTGATCTTGAGTTTCTTCATCTCCACGATATCATGCCCGGTCGGCAAGGTCTCTTTTCGGATCTCGGTCTTGACCTGCCGCTGCATGTACATGAACTGACGATTCTCAGCCGGCGAGATGAACGTAATGGCCGTCCCCTCGCGCCCCGCACGCCCCGTCCGACCGATCCGGTGGACGTACGACTCCGGGTCCTGCGGCAGCGAGTAGTTGATAACATGCGTCAGGTTCGTAACGTCGATCCCCCGCGCCGCCACATCCGTAGCCGCCAGAATCGTCGCCTGACGCTTCTTGAATTTCCGCAGAATCTTCTCGCGCTGCGCCTGCGACACGTCTCCGTGGAGCCCCTCGGCCGCATACCCCCGCTCCAATAAATTATTGACTAACTGATCCACCGCCACTTTGGTCCGGCAAAAGACAATCCCGTAAAAGTCGTTCTCGACATCGATGATCCGGGTCAGCGCATCGAATTTATCGCTCTCGCGCACCTCGAAATAGATCTGATCCGTCAGGTCGGTGGTGGCTTGTTTCATCTCGACCCGAACCACCTCGACATCCCGCATATATTTCTTCGACAGCCCCGCGATTCGTTCCGGCATGGTGGCCGAAAAGAGGAAAATCCGCCGTTCTTCCGGAGCATAGCTCAGAATCTCGTCCACGTCGTCGATAAAGCCCATGTCGAGCATCTCGTCGGCCTCGTCGAGCACCAGCCATTTGAGGTTCGAGAGGTCGAGCGTCCCGCGCCGCAAGTGGTCGAGGATTCGACCAGGAGTCCCCACCACGATATCCACCCCGGCTTTCAACCGCCGCAGCTGTTCGTTCATCGCCGCCCCGCCATAGATCGGCGTAACGCGCAGGTCGTTTTTCCGAAACGACTGGATCTCGTCGTTGACCTGAATAGCCAGTTCGCGAGTCGGTGCAAGGATCAACGCTTGGACGCTTTTCTTCGCCGGCACGAGCTGTTCGACGATCGGAAGACCGAACGCGGCGGTCTTTCCGGTCCCGGTCTGAGCCTGGGCGATGATATCGTTCCGGTTTTCAAGCATCACCGGTATGGCGAGTCGCTGAATGGGCGACGGGGTTTCGAACCCTTTGGCGGCCAACGCTTCGAGCGTCCGGTCGGAAAGGCCCAACTCCTTAAATTCTTCTAAAATCATGTATCTTTTTTCTGTGTTGTTTCGGGTCTTTCGCAAGACCCGGGGCATTCCTTCGGAATACCGGATTTCTATTGCATTTCTCGGACACGCCGCTCGGATCGCGAAAGCTGGTGTTTGCTCGGAATGGCTCCGCTGGCAGCGACCGTTTTTCCCGGGCTCAACAACCGCGCACTACAAGCGCGCGGACCGGAGGCATCTTGCTATGCCTCGTTCGGCCTGTCGCCCACCCCCCGAGGCGCAAAGCGCCTGGGCGACGAGGCCGGCAACCTTTCAGGTTGCAAATTGCCGAAACACGCGTTTCCCCGCCACAAACCGCGATCTTTGATCGCGCGGGCCGAACGCCTCCCACTCGGGAGGCCCGCAATTTTGCCGCTAATGCGCCAAAGATTGCATTCGCTCCCGGGCGTTCAGCCCATTTTCAATTCGGCATAAACCGCGATCTCCCCTGGTCGGCACTCGAAAGCTGGACTTTGCTCTGCAAACCATCGCTGGTGGCGACCGAAAAACAGTCTTTGACCGCGCGCGGAATGATTCGCAGCTCCGCTATAAACTGCGACTCTCCGAGTCGCGCGAGTCGCCGCCACCCCACGCGGCGCGAGCTCGGTTCACATCCGTTCACTCGCTCTTTCCGCTGGCGGCGACCCTTCTATCTGGACTCAACAACCGCGCCTGTAAAGTGTGAGGGCCGAACGCCTCCCCCTTCGAGAATCCCCCGAGATCTCACCATGACGGGCCGAAGCCACCCCGAGCGGAGGACCGCAATGTTCACTCCGTTCACTTGCGCCTCCGCTGGCTCCGGTCCGGAGGTAGTTGCAAAACAGTCTTTGTGCGTCGCCCGCGGGAATTTCATCTCGATTTTGCTCCCGCAAAACGAGCGAAATTCCCCTCTTAGGCGGGCGGGCGACGGAACCATATCCGACTGCCCTGCGCGGGCGGCGTCCGGGTGGCCCCGGCGGGACGGGCGAAACTTCGTTTCGCTATACCGTTCTAAGAACATTCTTGGTCCGCGCGCCTGCGGAATCATTCTCAATAAACTCTTCGTTTATTGAGTGATTTCGCTATTTAGGCGAGGCGCGCGCGGGATATTCCCCCCAACAACGTTCTCGGATCGCGCCACCCCATCAAAGCCCGAACGCCGACCGAAGACGATCCACCTCATCCAGCTTCTCCCAACCGAAAAACTGAATCCCGTTCTCCACATACGGCTCCCGACCGAAATGCCCATATGCCGCTGTCGGCGCAAAAATCGGATTCTTCAGCCCATAACGCTCTACGATCTTGGCCGGCCGCAGGTCGAACAATTCGGCAACCTTCGTCGCAATCTCGCCGTCCGAAAGCGCCACCTTCGCCGTTCCGTAGGTGTCGACAAAAACACTCACCGGCCGAGCGATCCCGATCGCATAGGCCACCTGCACCAAGACCGTTTCCGCAATCCCCGCCGCCACCATGTTTTTCGCAATGTGTCGCGCCGCGTAAGCCGCCGAACGGTCCACCTTCGAAGAGTCCTTGCCCGAGAAAGCCCCGCCGCCGTGCGCCCCGCGCCCCCCGTACGAGTCCACGATAATTTTCCGGCCGGTCAATCCCGTATCGCCGTGAGGCCCCCCGATCACGAACTTGCCGGTCGGATTGACGTGCAGGATGTAATCGTCTTTCAACAAGCTCAGTAACAGCTCGTTCCCCCGCCGCTCGAGTCGCTTCCGCACCCGAGGAATCAATACAGAACGTACGTCGGCTTCGATCTGCGCCTGCGACGCCTCCGGATCGTGCTGCGTCGAGATCACGATCGTATGGATCCGCTTCGGCCGATGATCGTCCCCATACTCGACCGTAACCTGCGACTTGGCATCCGGACGCAAATACCCCATCACCGGATCGGTTCCGCTTTGCGCCGCCTCGCGCCGAATATCGGCCAGTTCCATCAACAGAATATGCGACAGCATCAGCGAAGCCGGCATCAATTCCTTCGTCTCATGACACGCATAACCGAACATAATCCCCTGGTCTCCGGCCCCTTGATCCTCTTTCGCCGCACGTTCGACCCCTTGGTTGATATCCGGCGACTGTTCGTGGATCGCCGACAAAACGCCGCACGACTTGGCCTCGAACATATAATCGGCCTTCGTATACCCGATGCGTTCGATCACCCCGCGCACGGTGTTCTGAATATCGACATAGGCATTCGATTTGACCTCGCCGCTGACGACCACCAGTCCGGTCGTACAGAGCGTCTCGCAAGCGACCTTCGACTCCGGATCACGCCGAAGAAACTCATCGAGGATAGCATCCGAGATCTGGTCGGCCACTTTGTCGGGGTGTCCTTCCGACACGGATTCCGACGTAAACAAGTATCCCATCTCTAACGTAAGTTGAAGTTTCGGTTAAACGTTTCCCGCGACAGAAAATCCGACCGAGAATGCGCCCTGCAAAGACGAAAAAACGAAGAGATAAAGCGCACAGAAACCGCAAGCGGTCAATCATCAAAGAGAATGGAGAGAGGGTGTGTGCTTTAGCATTTTTTCGCGTGGTTGCAATCGACCAAATCTGTCCACGGGTCTAAAATCGAGTATGTCCGTCTGAACGAACGGCACAAAGGTAAGGATTATTATGAGATATTCGTCATTTCGAACGAAAAAATCTGCCGCCACGAAGTTTCCTTTGACCGAAAAAGAAAACTCTCTCTACCAGAGACGCTTCCCGCGATGCAGAGTTTCATCCCGAGGTTCCTTTTTTTGAGATTTTCTCACCCGGTCGACCGGCTGGATATTTTATCGACCGACCGGCGGAAAGACAACGAGCACAGTCGAAATTGCTCGTCTCCGCACGGGGTGCGGTGGCTCGACCGCCCCTTGGGCGGGATTTCCAAGACTTTGCACTCTTGCTTTGACCGTGCGCACTGTCAGAAAAGCGATTCATGCACATTTGCCATAAACCGCGCCCGCAGGACGCACGAGTCGCGCTCCCGACATTCTCCGCCCAAATCCGTATAGAAACAAAAAGAGAGGGATACTCGCAAAACGAGTATCCCTCTCTTTTTATCAGCACAGGAGCAGGCGGCCTCAACCGCCTCTCCCCCTGTGAGCAGTCCTATTTTTCCTGCTTCAAAGCCGCGTGAGCCGCCGCCAACCGCGCGATCGGCACCCGGAACGGCGAGCAAGACACATAATTGAGCCCCGCATAATGGCAGAACTCTACCGAGCTCGGTTCACCGCCGTGTTCGCCGCAGATCCCGCACTTCAAGCCTTCGCGCACCCCGCGACCTTTGAACACCGCTTCGCGAATCAACTGACCCACCCCTTTGACATCCAGAATCTGGAACGGGTCTTGTTTCAAGATCCCCTTACGCAGGTATTCCGGCAGGAACTTGCTGATGTCGTCGCGCGAGAACCCGAGCGTCATCTGCGTCAAGTCGTTGGTCCCGAACGAGAAGAACTGAGCCACCTCGGCAATCTCATTGGCCGTAACCGCCGCACGCGGAACCTCGATCATCGTCCCGATCATGTAGTCGATCTTATCGTTCCGTTCAGCGAACACTTCGTTCGCCGTAGCGTCGATGATCTTCTTCTGGTACTTGAGCTCTTTGTGGTTCCCCACGAGCGGCACCATGATTTCGACATGCACCGGCGTCCCTTTCTTCTTCACGTTCATGGCCGCTTCGATAATCGCACGGGTCTGCATCTCGGTAATTTCCGGATAGGTGTTCCCCAACCGGCACCCACGATGCCCCAACATCGGGTTGAACTCAGCCAACGCTTCGACCTTTTCTTTGATCTTTTCGTAGCTAACCCCCATTTCAGCCGCCATTTCGCGCTGTTCCTTTTCGAAGTGCGGTACGAACTCGTGCAACGGCGGGTCCAAAAGCCGAACGGTTACCGGGTTCCCCTCCATCACTTCGAACAGCCCTTCGAAGTCGCCGCGCTGAATCGGCAGCAACTTGGCCAACGCTTTCCGCCGCCCTTCTTCGTCGTCGGCGAGGATCATCTCGCGCACCGCCTTGATCCGGTCCCCTTCGAAGAACATGTGCTCGGTCCGGCAGAGACCGATCCCCTGCGCGCCGAACGCAAACGCCTGCTTAGCATCGCGCGGCGAGTCGGCATTGGCCCGCACCTGCAAGTGCGCATACTTGCTGGCCAAGTCCATCAGTTTCCCGAAGTCGCCCGACAGATCGGCCGCCTGCGTAGCCACCTTTCCGTCGTACACTTCGCCCGTCGAACCGTTCAACGAGATCCAGTCGCCCTCCTTGAGCACCGTTCCGTCGATGGTCATCGTCCGCGCCTTGTAGTCCACCTGGATAGCCCCCGCACCGGAAACGCAGCATTTCCCCATCCCACGTGCCACCACAGCCGCATGCGAAGTCATCCCCCCGCGTGCAGTCAAAATCCCGTTGGCAGCGTTCATCCCCTTCAAGTCCTCCGGCGAGGTTTCGATACGGACGAGGATAGTCTCTTTCCCCTGTTCTTTCCACGCCTCGGCGTCGTCGGCAAAGAAGACGATCTGTCCCGTAGCCGCCCCCGGCGATGCCGGCAGCCCCTTGGTCAGCACCTTGGCCGATTTCACCGCCTCTTTGTCGAACACCGGGTGCAACAACTCGTCGAGTTTGGCCGGTTCGACCCGCAGCACTGCGGTCTTTTCGTCGATCAACCCTTCGCCGAGCATCTCCATAGCCATCCGGACCATCGCTTCCCCGGTCCGTTTCCCCGAACGGGTCTGGAGCATCCACAGTTTACCGTCCTGGATGGTAAACTCGATGTCCTGCATATCTTTGAAGTAGGTTTCCAAGTGGTTCTGGATTTCGTCCAGCTCTTTGTAAACCGCCGGCATCACCTCTTCGAGCGACGGATACTTAGCCTTGCGTTCCTCTTCGCTGATTCCCTGCAGCTTAGCCCACCGACGCGAGCCTTCGACCGTGATCTGCTGCGGCGTGCGAATCCCCGCCACAACGTCTTCCCCCTGAGCATTCACCAGGTATTCGCCATTGAAGATATTTTCCCCGGTCGCCGCATCGCGCGTGAAAGCCACCCCCGTCGCCGGGTGGGCGCCGGGGCGGGTGTACCCAGGGGGCGCGGCGGGGGGGGCGTGCATGGGTGGGCTAG
>JAIDFC010000119.1 GCA_029054535.1 Rikenella sp.
GATCTGTTCCTGCTGCGGATCGTCGGCCGGCAAGAGTTGCCGCGCCCGTGAAAGGTTGTCCACCGCCAGCCACATGGCCGTCTGGCTGTCGAACGCGCTGCACGCGCTCCGCGCGCCGCTCCCGTAGGCCGCCCCCAGCAACAGGTAGGCCACGCCGTTATTCGGTTCCAGTTCCAGCACCTGTCGCGCAAAGCCTGCCGCTTCGCGATACGATCCCGCCGCGCTCGACATGGTCGACGCCTGCAACAAGAAGTTGGCTTTCATCGCCGGATCGCTTTCGTTCGCGATCCCCACGCGCAGGTACTCCATCGCCTTGGCATAATCTTTCTTTTCCTGGTAAACGAGCATCAGTCGCAAAGCCACTTCCGGTTTCTGAGTGGTCTGGTAGTACTTTTCGAGCAGTGTGATGTAGAAGTCGCTGGAGCATTTCCCGCGTTGCAACAGCGCCAAAATCGTTTCGGTCTGTTGTTGATTTTCCGGATCGGCTTCGTATTTCGGGCGGTAGATTTTCTCTACGGTCTCGCAGTCGGCCACCCCGCAGCTGGCGAAAAGACCGTCCAACGCCTGCCGCGCCTCGGCAGCATCGGACGCCTGCGACTCTTCGAGTCGTTTGCCGAGCTGTTCATAGACGTCGATCACCTCTTCCGGCGTAACGTCGTCGAGCTGATAGCTTTCGACCACGGAGTTGAAGTACATCACCGCCAAAGCCGGTTCAAACGGATGTTTTTCGTGCAAGGCTTCACGGTACAGTTTGAAAAGTCGTTCGCGATCGGCCGGCATCATGGCGTGGAATATCTTGGCCTTTTCGCGCCGCAGATAAGCCTCGCCGCGGTTCGGATGGTCGCCGAAGGCTTCGATCCGTTTGTCGTAGATATACAGAATGCTGTCCACGTAAGTCCGCCGTTCGGCCTTGGTCTGCGCCCCGGCAGCCTTGGCCTTGTAGATCTCGATCCCGCGGATATACATGTTTTCGCCCGCTTTCGGCGCGTGTTCCAAGAGGTAGCGCAGGTGAACGGTCGCTTCGTTGTAGTTCTTCTCCTTGTACGCATCGCCGAAGAAGTTCAGGATCCGCACGTTCTGTTCCCGTTCCGCCGGATCGGCTCCGTACCGCGGATCGTCCCGAAAGTCCTGCGCCTCGGCCGTCCCGCCCATGCCGAACAAGAGAGCCGCCGCCATCGATACATAAATTCGCCTTTTCATCAGTCTGTATGGTTAGTTTCGTTGATTCTCAATAAGCCGCGCTCAGCGCGCGGCACAATGGATGTTCTTCTAAGTAGTACGCCTAATATACTTCAGCCTAATTATACGTCCTAATTATACTTCGGCCGCACGAACCAGTAGTCCTGTCCGAACAAACTCAACGCGACGAAGAAGTTGAAGTACCTCTCCCGCGCTTCCCCCTTGTACCAGCTCCCCCGTTCGCCGTATTCGAGCCCGATCCCCACTTTGGAGAAGGTTCCGCGTTTGAGCCCGAAGTCGACCCCCACGGAAACCGCCGCGTCGTGCAGCTGATGCCCTCCCTTCAAGAGATAGCTGTCGCCGTACCGCAGCCCCGCCTTATAAGTCCACCGGTTGAGCGCGGTCCGCAGATCGAACCGGTTCGGAATATAGCTCACCCCGAACCTGTACTCCTGCTGCACACCGAGCGCGATATCCTGTCCCGCCGGAATCGCGAACGCTCCGTTCCAGTCTTGTCTGGTATAATCGAAGGCCAGCCCGAGTTTCGAGGTCTGGAAATAGATCCCCGCCCCGACCTTCCCCGGAATGGTCATCGTCCACCGGTCGCTCCCCACGTAGACGGTATCGACCGACGAACCGCCGTACGAAAAAGTCGACCGGCTCTGCTTCACCCGCGCCGAGACCTTCGGCTGATAGGTCGCCCCGATACAGAGCGCGTTCCCTTTCCCCACCTTGAAGACATACTGCGCCCCCAAGGTAAAAAGTATCTTGCTCAGGTGTTGATTCTCGACCGAGATAATGCTGCGATAGGTCGCCGATTCGAGGTACGACGTAACGGTCGCGTTGTATTGCCGTTCGATATCCCCGAACCAGTAGTTCATACTGGCCCCGAGCGAGAATTGCGGTGTAACGTTCACCCCGAGGCTCATCGCCACCTGGGTAATCCCCCCGTCCCCGGCATAGTGATAAATCGCACTCCCGACATTTTCCGTGATGCTCGAATTCCGCTCCACCAGCTGACTGGTATACCCCACCGAGCTCACCGGCGTGAGCGAGAATCCCAGCCC
>JAIDFC010000012.1 GCA_029054535.1 Rikenella sp.
GGGTGTTTTGTTGGCCTGCCGGTTGTAGATCGACACCCGCTGACCCGACAACAGCCTGCCGGTTCCGGGCCTGACGGGCGAAAAAACCGCGATCGTAGATCGCTCGGCCCGCAGCCCTCCCGCCGCGGAGGGCCGAAATTTCGCTACGCTCATTCGGCCGCTCCGCGGGCTGCGTTCCTTTTAACACCCAAAAACGACACCTTGCAACAAATCGCGCCTGCAAGACGCGCGGGACGGCCGCCGCCCATCGGCCGGGCCCGCAACTCGGCGATGCTCGTTGCGTTCCCGCCGGGCGACCGACCCGGGGCCGCTCGGCACGCGAAAACTGGAGCTTGCTCGGATAGGCTCCGCCGAGCGGCTGACCCGAAAGTTCTGAAAAGAACCTCTGAAAAATTTACATCTGCCGTCGCCCGCGGGAATCCTCCGAGATCTCACCTTGACGGCCGCCGCCACCCCACGCGGCAGGTCGGTGCCGCTCGGCACTCGAAAACTGGAGTTTGCTCTGCAAGCCTCCGCTGGCGGCGACCCAAAAACGGTCTTTGTCCGCGCGCCTGCGAAATTCATCCGTTTCAACTACCCGTTGAAACGGAGTATTTCGCTACTTAGGCGTGGCGCGCGGGGTTCTTTAATCTTAGAGAAACCGTGTCAGACTGCGCTCCCGCGCGGGGCCGCGTGCTCGCGGCGAGCCGGCGATACTACGTATCGCTTTACCGTTCTAAAAACCACCTCAGGCCGCGCGCCTCGCCTAAACCGTTCGGAACCGGAGGAAGACCCCTAATGGCAAGCGTTTGGCCGCCGCGTCCGCCACGTAGAGCTCCCCCTGTTCCATCTCGACACCCCGAGCCGCCGACTGCGGAAACGCCCCCTCGACCAGCGTCCTCGCCAGCAGAGCCGAGAGCCCCATCGAATAGAGATTCAGCACCACGAAACATCCCGTATCGGCCAGCAGTTCGCCGCAGAGCGACAGCATCTCCCCGATCTGCTCTTCGAGGATCCACTTTTCTCCCTCCGCTCCGCGTCCGTACGAAGGCGGGTCGAGGATGATCCCGTTGTAGCGTCTTCCGCGCCGGACCTCCCGGCGGACGAACTTCATCGCGTCTTCGACCACCCATCGGATCCCGTCGAGCCCCGACGCCTCCATGTTCTCGCGCGACCAGGTAACCGTTTGCCTCACCGAGTCGACATGCGTAACCTCGGCCCCCGCCGCACAAGCCGCCAGCGACGCTCCGCCCGTGTAGGCGAAGAGGTTCAGCACCGCCGGGCGTTCAACACCTCCCCGTCGCCTCAACCGAAGCGCCGTGTCGTAGATGTAATCCCAGTTGGCCGCCTGCTCCGGAAAGAGGCCCACATGCTTGAACGACGTCAACCCCAGTCGCATCCGGAGAGCGAGACCCGCCGGATTGCGATAGTCGACGAACCACTGTTGCGGAGTCCCCCGCCGCAATTCCCATTCGCCGCGCTCCTCGCTCCCTCGGTTTCGCCGGAAGAGCGCTCCGGCCCGAGCCTCCCACTCCGCCTCCGGGAGCGACGGCCGCCACAACGCCTGCGGCTCCGGCCGCGCCGCGACCACCCGACCGAAACGCTCCAGTTTCCGGCCGTCGCCGCTGTCCAACAGTTCGTAATCGGTCCAATGTTCCGGCGTCAAAAGCGATAATTTCATACGAATCCCGGTTAAGAAGCCTAAAAATAGGGATAAAATTGAATATATTTGCAAGAAACAACCCAACCGAAATGAAAAAACTCTTTCTTTCAGCTGCCGCAGCCCTGACCTTCGTTCTATCCGGCTGCCGCACCGTTTCCGAACCGGCCCGTTTCGTCGATCCGTTCATCGGGACCGACGGCCACGGACACACCTTTCCGGGAGCGACGACCCCGTTCGGCTTCGTCCAAGTCTCGCCCGACACCGACACACAAGGGTGGGATTGGTGTTCCGGCTATCATGCAAGCGATTCGAGCATCATCGGCTTCTCGCACACTCACTTGAGCGGGACTGGAGCTGCCGATTTGGGCGACATCCTTCTGATGCCGACCATCGGTCCGCTCCGATTCGATCCGGGGAGCAAGAACGATCCGGATGCAGGCTATCGATCCCGCTTCAGCCACACGAGCGAAAAGGCCGCAGCCGGCTATTACAGCGTCTATCTCGAAGACTCTCGGGTTCGAGTCGAGCTGACCGCTACGCCGCATACCGGCATACACCGATACACATTCGGCAACACGACCGACCAACACGTGATGATCGACCTGCGACACGGAATCCAGGATAATGTCCACAGCGCGGCGTTCCGTCAGGTGGACGAACGAACCGTCGAAGGGTGGCGGCGATCCAACGGATGGGCGGCGGACCATACGATCTATTTCCGGGCCGAGTTTTCGGAACCGATCCGCGAGATCCGAGCGCAGATCGACGGCCGCGACACGACGGCGACAGCGGGCGAGGGGACGAAAGTCGTGTTGGCGGTATTTCCGGAGGGATTCTCCAAACAGATCGAAGTCCGAGTGGGGATTTCGGCTGTCGACCCGGCCGGAGCTGCCGCTAACCTGGAGGCCGAAGCGATCGGACGAGGATTCGACGAGTTGGCCGACGCCGCTTACGAACAGTGGAACCGGGAACTGGAAAAGATTCGCGTTACGGGGCGGTCCGACAACGACAAGACGATCTTTTATACCGCACTGTACCACTCATTCGTGGCACCGGTTCTCTTTTCGGACATCGACGGGCGATATCGGGGAGCCGACCGTTCGATTCACCCGGCCGACTCGGCCGAGGGGGCCAATTACAGCATCTTTTCGACTTGGGACACCTTTCGGGCGTTGCACCCGCTGTTGACCCTGGTCCAGCCGGAGGTCAACGCGGCGGTAGCGCGGTCGATGCTGCGCTACTACCGACAGGCGGGACGGCTGCCGGTGTGGGACCTGCACATGAACGAAAACAACTGCATGATCGGATACCACTCGGTGCCGATCCTCGCAGACGCCTTCTTCAAAGGCGAACTCTCGGCCGAAGAAGGGGCGTTGGCCTTGGAAGCGATGGTACACAGCGCCATGCAGAACGACTACGGCGGACTGCCTCACTATCGCAAACTGGGTTTCCTGCCTTCCGATAAAGAGAAAAATTCGGTCTCGAAAGCCGTGGAATACGCTTACGACGATTGGTGTATCGCACAGCTGGCGCAGGCGTTGGGGAACGACAGCCTCTATCGGGTCTTTATTCGGCGGGCGCAGTCGTATAAGAACCACTTCGATCCGACAGACGGTTTTCTGAAAGCCCGTCAGGCGACAGGAGCATTCCGTACGGGTTTCGATCCGACTGTGATCTCGAGCCTCGGACAGGCCGACTATACGGAGGGAAACGCTTGGCACTATCGGTTCTTCGTGCCGCAGGACGTGAACACGCATATCGAAATGCTGGGCGGAGACAGCGCCTATATCGCAGCATTGGACGCGATGTTCGACGCACCGTCTACGATAGACAGCCATCTGCCGGACGTAACGGGCCTCATCGGCCAATATGCGCACGGCAACGAACCGTCGCACCAGGTAGCCTACCTCTACTCGTATGCCGGAGCACCGTGGCGGACCCAGGAACGGGTCGACGAGATCAAACGGACCTTGTATACCGAAGCTCGGGACGGCTTGTGCGGCAACGAAGACTGCGGACAGATGTCGGCCTGGTATGTCTTCAGCGCGATGGGATTCTACCCCGTAACGCCGGGTTCGGGAATTTATGTACTGGGAACGCCGACCTTCGAGCGGGTGGAGATCGCGCCGACGACGGTTTCCGGTCGTCCGTTCGTCGTCGAGGCCGAGGGGCTTTCGACCGACGGCAAGAACATCTACATCCAATGGGCGGAGTGGAACGGCGAGCCGTACAAGAAGTCGTACATCACCCAAAGCATGATCGAAGAGGGGGGGACATTGGTGCTGCACATGGGGCCGGAACCGTCCAAAGATTTCGGGACGGATCCGGAAGATCGACCGGTGGCACGCATTCCGGAGGAGGATGCACAGACTTCGGCCGAATTGTTATCGGGAGTAGTTTTTGAACCGTATGTCGACGATACGGTACGGGTTTTCAGCGGTTCGACGACCTTGCAACCGACCTGTCTGGCGCCGCAACCGCGCAAGATCGTCTACACGGTGGACGGTACGGAACCGACGGACCGCTCTCCGATCGTACCGATCGGCGGGATCGCACTCACGGGAGACACGGAGGTGAAGTTGCAGGCGATCACGCCGGACGGACGCCGAAGCGGGGTCAAGAGGTATCGGTTCTACAAGAGCGTTTTGGACGGGGCGACGGTCGCGTTGGAGCACGAACCGTCGGCGCCGTACGTCAACGGAGGGGCGGCGGCTTTGACGGACTTTGCGATGGGGGGCGACGGTTATACCTTGCCGCAATGGGTCGGGTTCCTAAAGGATGACTTGGCGGGGGTGATCGACTTAGGGCAAGTGCGCACGCTGAACCATGTCGGATTCAATGCAATCAACGAACCGAGGTCATGGATTCTTTTGCCGCAGGATGCGACTTTCGAATTCTCGACCGACGGGATTCATTACGGGCGACCGGTGGAGATCCCGACATCGGACAGCCGGACGGCGGGCAGCGGGGCACACTACTTCGGAACAACCGTTCCGGGCGGTGCTCATGCACGCTACATTCGGTTCACGATCCGCAACAACGGTACGTTACCGACCTGGCATATCGGACAAGGAAACCCTGCCTGGATGTTCGTCGACGAGATTATGGCGTATTGATCCTCCCTCTATTTTCACAAAAAGGGACCGTATTCGTATGACCTTTCTCTATCGATAGGAAGAAGAACCCGCCTTTCTTTTCAAAGAGAGCCAAAGAAAAATCCGAGGATGCGTAAGTATCCTCGGATTTTTCTTTAGTTCTCTTTGTACACAACCGATATAACGGCCATTAAAGGCTAAAATATAGAAAATAGTAATTACTCAGAGGAGATGTTTCGAGTCTCGACCCACCGCAGCGCACGGTACCACACCCATCCCCAGAACAATCCCTCGACCGTTCCAAAGAGAATATCCATCGGATAGTGTACCCCGAGATAGATCCTGCTATACGAGACCACCGTAGCCCAGCAGAACATCATCCAGGCGAACCAGCGTCGCCGGATCAACAACCAAGAGAAAAGCGCCAATCCGAAACAATTGGCCGCATGCGACGAGACCGTCCCGTAAGGTCCTCCCACATATCCGTTCACGGTATGCACCCCTGCCATGATCGGTTCGAAATGGGTCGGCCTGGCTTTCGGCAAATAGGTTTTGGCGAGCGTCGCTGTCTGGTCGGCGCAGGTGATGAGCAACGGCACGAACAACACGAAAAGTATCAACATCCGCAACCCCAACCGCGCATATACGATCCAGAGGATACAGATATAGAAAGGGATCCAGATGTATTTCCCGGAGATCGTGTACATGAGCCAGTCCATCACCGTCCCGCCGTCGAAATTCAGGGCGAGAAGCAGGTTCTGATCGAACAAGAAAGGTGTAATCGTCGCTGTCATCTTCAACCACAAAGATAACAACCTTTCCCGGGGTTATGTTCTGTTTCCGAACAAAAAAGAGGCTATTCCGAACATTCCGCCGTACTCTCGGCCGATTGTTCCGTTCTCTGGCAACGAGGTTAGCAACCTTTCAGGTTGCATTTTTGAAACACCCCTTCCCGCCGCCCATCCGCTGGCTCCGGTGCCGCCGGGGGAATTTCCTGCTTGAAAAGAATGTAACTCTTTCCTCTAACCCGCTCGAGCAGCGGGGGCTCCTACTTTCTATTATGCGATAGAAAGTAGGCAAAGAGCGCATCCAAGGAGGCTTTTCCCCCCTTGGCAATCCCCCCTATGCTCCTTTTTGTAATCAACACATCGCCGACAACCGCGCTCCACAAGTGTGCGAAT
>JAIDFC010000120.1 GCA_029054535.1 Rikenella sp.
TTTCCGCCAGCGCGCGGTCCAAGCATGTAGGGTAGAGGCTGCCCGGTTCGAGTGCCGCGCGGCACTGGTTTCGCGCCAGCGCGGTCGCAACCGAGCATAGCGAGAATTGCGGCCGTCGCCGGGGATGGCGCCGAACCGCGCGCTCTTCGAGCGCGGTTTGCTGCGAGGAAATAACCACAACTAAGCCGTGTTTTTCGAGTCGTCGCCAGCGGACGAGTAGGAAAACGGATCTGAACCTAGCTCGTGCCGCGGGGGAAAGCGGCGTTCCGCGCGCCCGTTGGGCACGGTTTATAGCAAAGCTGCGAATCGTTCCGCGCACGGTCAAATGCTGTTCTCAGATTGAAAGGGCCAGCCGTGGGGGAGCGGCTGGCCCGCGCGACCGAAGGTTGCGATTTACTCAGCGACAGTCTTTTAGGTGATGTTTATGGCAGATCCGAGTGAATCGCCCGGCAGGCCCGATCGGTGTGTTCAGCGGCACCGTTGACTCCTGGAAAGGGAGAGATAGATTAAGCCGTAATGAAAATCCGCATCCGATAAAGCGGCCATGTGATCAACCAGCACAGGAGTACCACGGTCAACGACCACATCAAAGAAGCCACCGCGTCCGGCACATGATAGCTTTGATAGAAAACGTATACAGCCCGTGTTACTCCCCATACTCCGAATAACTTGGCCAGCACGATCGAAAGGCTGTAAATAAACAACGAATTGGTTCCTGCAATGGTGAAAAATTCGCACCACCGTTGTGCCTGCATGTATTCGATGATAAACGACAGCACGCTCCACACGCCCATCGCCAGTCCCGAGGTGAAGAGGACGTAACTCGGCGTCCAAAGCGGCTTGTTCATCGGCGAGATCAGATCGACCAGCATTCCCGCTCCGGCCAGAAATAAACCGAGCACCATCAACGAGCCGATACCTCCGCTGGCACTGTTCGGTCGGTCCATGACTCGTCCGGCGGCATAGCCGATCAAGACGCTCCCGATAGCCGGAATCGTGCTGAGCAGTCCTTCCGGGTCGAACGTCGGTCGGTAGAGGTGCGCCGATCCGAACACCGCCACGTCCACGCGTCCTACGATCTCCATCCCCAGCGAGTCCAGCAAGAACCAGTATCCCGTCAGCAATACGATGATACACAGCACCACACCTCGCATTCTCGGTATATATAAGGTCAGTCCGGCGGCAAAGAAGTAAGCCAATGCGATCCGTTGCAGTACCCCCGGTATCCGGACGAAAGCGAAGTAGCTGTCGAACGGTATCCAATTCAGCAGTACCCCCAGTCCGAAAAGAATCAGCGTTCGTCGAAAGATATGCAGCATTTGTTGTCCTTTAGATCGTGTGCTGCGTACCCCGTAGTCGTGTTTGTGGGTGGAGAACCACATCGCCGCCCCCATGATGAAGAGGAAAAACGGGAAGATCATATCGGCGAACGTAACGCCGTCTCCGGCGCTGTGCACCAAAGGGGCGAAAACCGTGGCTCCGGTTTGATTGTTCAGGATGATCATCGCCAGGATGGTCATGCCGCGGAAGACGTCGAGTGAAAGGAACCTTTTAGTCATGGTAGCGTGCGGAATATCAATCGATTCCTGCAAAGATAGAGTGTTTCTCCTGAAAAACGAAGACTTGGCGCGTGTTTTCCTTATTCGGAGGGTTTTTCTCTCTCCCTATTCCTGGAGGCAACGCGTCGGAAGACCGTGCGCACGGAAGTAGCCGTTACTCGTAGTAATCCCGTCGTGGTGGAAATACAAGTAATAGGCATAGGCGCTCGTAACCGATGACGACCAATTGCACCCGTTGAAGCCGACATTACGCACCTTTCCGTGTTCGTAACCGCGGAGGCCCGGAGCCGGGATGCGTGATTGCTGCATTGTGTTGGTCAGCCGGGTCGTATCCTGTGAGAACTCGGGCCGCTCGGCACTCGAAAATTGGAGCTGGCTCGGAATGGTTGCGCCGGCGACAGCCTGTTCTAATTCCAAAACTTCTTTGCCCGCGCGCTGAATGATTCGCAGCTTTGCTATAAACCGCGACCTCCGGTCGCCCGGGCCAGCCGCCGCCCATCGGCCGATTTCGCAACTTGACATAAACCGCAATCGTAGATTGCGCGGATCGACGCCTCCCCCAGCGGCGGGACGGTGCCGCTCGGCACTCGAAAACTGGACTTTGTTCTGCAAGCCACCGCAGACAGCTCCCAAAACCGGGTTTGGGAGCGCGCTGGCGGAAATCTTGTTCAAAAGCGGTTTCACGCTTTTGAACGATTTCCGAACCCAGCAGTCGCGCGCGGGATATTCTCGCCAACAACGTTCTCTGTCCGCGCGCCTACGAAATACTCCGTTTCAACGGGTAGTTGAAACGGAGTATTTCGCTACTTAGGCGTGGCGCGCGGGGCGAGCTATCCCTACGAGCAAGAACTGCCCTACGCGGGCGGCGTCCGGGTGGCCCCGGCGGGACAGGCGAAACTTCGTTTCGCTATACCGTTCTAAGAACAGTTTCTGCCCGCGCACCTGCGGAATCATTCTCAATAAACTCTTCGTTTATTGAGTGATTTCGCTATTTAGGCGAGGCGCGCGGGATTGCGTCTATCCTAAGTAAAGGCCGGTCACCGTGGCGCGAATGCGTCGGCCGGCCGGGCCCCGCCAAATAGGGCTGAGAGAACCCCAGCAAAAGCCCCAACGGGGCCCCGCGGCGAGCGATAGGCTGCCGTAATCAAGAGTTCAAAAAAAACAGCAAAAGTCCCAATGGGGGCCTTACGTCAGGCCGAAGAGCGTTCCGAAAGCGGAGTAGAGAAAATAAAAAGGGTTCCCTTAATTAAATAAAGGAACCCTTGGGTCGTTGTTCTGTGGTTTTCCGAAGCTCTCCGAGGTTCTCTGGAAAATTAGAGCGTACTCTTCGACTCGCAAACCGCCTCGCGATTCACCTTTTTAATCAATCCCGCCAGAACGTTCCCCGGCCCGAGTTCCGTGAACGAGGTCGCCCCGTCGGCCATCATGTTCTGCACGGTCTGCGTCCAGCGTACCGGAGCCGTCAACTGGGCAATGAGGTTGTTTTTGATCTGCTCCGGATCGGTGTACGGTTTGGCATCCACGTTCTGGTAAACCGGACATACCGGCGTCGTGAATTTCGCTGCCCGGATCGCCTCTTCGAGTTCGACGCGCGCCGGTTCCATCAGCGGCGAGTGGAAAGCCCCTCCGACGCTCAGTTTCAGTGCCCGTTTCGCTCCTTTTGCGGTGAGCTGTTCGCACGCTTTGTCGATCCCTTCGATCGATCCGGAGATCACCAGCTGCCCCGGGCAGTTGTAATTCGCCGCCACGACTACCTCCGGAATCGAAGCGCAGACCTCTTCGACCACCTCGTCCGGCAGTCCGATGATGGCCGCCATCGTCGACGGTTGTATTTCACACGCTTTTTGCATCGCTTGCGCCCGTTTTGCGACCAGTTTCAACCCCTCTTCAAAGCTCAACGCTCCGGCTGCCACCAAGGCGCTGAATTCGCCCAGCGAATGCCCGGCCGTCATTTCCGGTTTGAAATCCGGCAGCGACTTGGCTAAGATCACCGAGTGGAGAAAAACGGCCGGTTGCGTAACTTTGGTCTGCTTGAGTTCTTCGGCCGTTCCGTTGAACATGATGTCCGTGATGCGGAATCCGAGGATTTCGTTCGCCTGCTCGAACAGCTCTTTGGCCGCCGGCGTCGTGTCGTACAACTCTTTGCCCATGCCGGTGAACTGTGCGCCCTGGCCGGGGAAAACGTATGCTTTCATGCTTTTTCGTTAAATGTTTCAGGGACAAATATAAACGTTTTTCGGGAAATCGTTTCGCGGAGCGGTCGGCGGGATATCTCCCGAAAAAACGCTATATTTGCCGTCTTAGAAAAAGTTTGCCGAAGATGAAACGATTTTTTGTCGCCGTCGCTTTGACCGGTACGGTCGTCGGAGCGTGGGCCGGGCCGAAAAGATATATCGCTCCGTATGTCATCGCGCAGGGGCAGGAGCTGCCTCGGTCGGAGTTCGTCAGCTATCGGAGTCTGCGGGATGCCTTTCGCGACGATGTCGATAGTTCGCAGTATTATATCGGATTGAACGGCGCGTGGAGTTGGAGGTTTTTCGCATCCGAGGCGGAGGTGCCGACGGACGTGTTGGGGGG
>JAIDFC010000121.1 GCA_029054535.1 Rikenella sp.
CAACGATACTCTATAATCCGCATGATGTCAGCTTTGCGGATAGCACGTTTGGCCGTTGCCCGATGCAATTTGGAGACCTTGTAAGATTTGAACGGGTAACAGGCCGATTTCACGCACTTTTCCTCGATGGCTACATTATAGACCGCTCGTAAGGTTCGGAATCTCCGGCCGATCGTATTTTCAGACAAGCCCTGCCCCCGCAGCCATGTTTCATAGCGTTTCAACCACGCCGGGTCGATATCTGAAAAGCAGATATTTAAATGTCCGTTGAACTTCAGCAACGAATTGCAGACCTCTTGATGCGAAAGAGCATAGCCCGTTCGACCCGTTCGCTTCAAGTTCTCGATCTGAGTCTGAAACACCTCGCCAACGGTACGTTTCACGGTCTTATCCGCCACTCTTTCATGTAACGATGTGGCCGTAAACTCTTTTTTCTCAGCCTGTAATTCAATCATCTTCGTGCGATAGGTTTCTATCTTATCCGCAATAAGACGTTCGATATGCAGACGATTCGGGCAATTTCTACGGGGTTTATTCTTCTCGAAATCCCAACATTCAGGACGAACAGAGACACCGATACTGGAATACTTCAATTTTCGGTCTTTCGTGATTCGCAGCATTAGCGGTGATTCATTGTTTGCCAACACTTTAGATCTGTAGTAAACGACCTCGATTGTGGCACTCATGGTTTAAACAACCTGTCCAAACCTGCGTGAAACCGCTACGAAAAAGATAAAAAAGAAAACCACCTACATTGCTGTAAGTGGTTGATTTCGAAGTGGTGCCACTCGGAATCGAACCAAGGACACAAGGATTTTCAGTCCTTTGCTCTACCAACTGAGCTATGGCACCTCTGTCGTATTTGCTCCGCAAAGGTAAACAAGAATTCCGAATCTCCAAAAAAAATATCAAAAATATTTAGTTCGGCATTTATCGGTTACCGGGGTTACTGGTTGAAACGGTTCTTTCTTTGTTTTAAAAAAAGAGTCCAAGAGAGTTGGTTTTGGAAATCCTTTTTCCTGCCGTCTTGATACCGAACAGGCCTTTCTTTCGGTATGCCCCAACCGACGTGTCAGCGAGGGTATTCGAAGAAAAATTCTTTGTGATGCCGCCTTATTTAGGACGAAAGAACACCCCGATACGGTCGTTGAAGAACGGATAAACACATTATCTTTGTGTCTTATTTGGAAACTATGGAACGGAATATCGCAGAGGAGCTGCGGAAACGGATATTGGTACTCGATGGCGGGTTGGGGACGTTGATTCAGGCACGCGGACTCGGGTCCGACGATTACGGCGGATATGTAGGGTGTAATGACTATTTGGTAGTGAGCCGTCCGGATGTGATCGAGGAGATACATGCCGCTTATTTCGAGGCCGGGGCCGACATCGTGTCGACCGACTCGTTCAACGCCAACCCGATTTCGTTGGCCGATTACGGCCTGCAGGAGCGGGTTTACGAGATCAACCGCACGGCGGCTCGGTTGGCTCGCGGCGTGGCCGACCGGTTCGAGCGGCAGGACGGAAAGGCGAGATTTGTGGCCGGGTCGGTGGGGCCGACCAATCGGAGCGCCTCGATGTCGCCCGACGTGAACGATCCCGGGCTGCGGAACGTTACGTTCGACCGGTTGGCGGAAGGGTATGCCGAGCAGATGAGAGGACTGGTCGACGGCGGAGCGGATGTCATACTCGTCGAGACCGTTTTCGATACCTTGAACTGCAAGGCCGCGATCTATGCCCTGCGGACGATACTCGGCCGGTCGACCGTGCCGCTGATGGTCAGCGGCACGATCACCGACGCCAGCGGACGGTTGCTGTCGGGACAGACCGTCGAGGCGTTTTATGCCTCGGTCGAGCATGGCGAGCTGTTGAGCATCGGGTTGAACTGCGCCTTCGGGGCGCGGCAGATGATGCCTTATGTCGAACGACTCGGGCGGGTGGCGAAAGGGGCCGTTTCGGCGCATCCCAATGCCGGTTTGCCCAACGTGATGGGCGGATATGACGAGGGGGCGGAGCAGATGGCGGCTATTATCGAGGAGTATCTGCAGGCCGGGCTGTTGAATATCGTGGGAGGGTGTTGCGGGACCACGCCCGAGCATATCCGGGCCATTGCCGAAGTGGCCCGGAAATATGCGCCCCGCGCTTACCGTGCTCCGCAGGATAACGGGGGAGCGACGGTGTTGGCCGGGTTGGAGATTCAAAAGATCGAACCGGCGGCCAACTTCGTGAACGTCGGCGAGCGGACGAACGTGGCCGGATCGGCGAAGTTCGCGCGGTTGATCCGCGAGCGGCAGTATGCCGAGGCGTTGGCCGTGGCGGCCGAGCAGGTCGAGGGGGGCGCGCAGGTGATCGACGTCTGTATGGACGCGCCGATGATCGAGGCGCGGCAGGCGATGACCGAATTTCTGAACCTCGTGGCGGCCGAACCGGAGATCGCTCGGTTGCCGGTGATGATCGACTCGTCGGACTGGACGGTGATCGAAGCGGGGCTGCGGACGGTGCAGGGGAAGGCGGTGGTGAATTCCATTTCGCTCAAGGAGGGCGAAGAGCGGTTTCTCGACCACGCCCGGAGCGTGCGGGCCTTCGGTGCGGCGGCTGTGGTGATGCTCTTCGACGAGCGGGGGCAGGCCGATTCCTACGAGCGGAAGATCGAGGTGGCCGAGCGGGCTTACGGCCTTTTGCGGGGCATCGGTTTTCCGGCCGAGGACATTATTTTCGACCCGAACGTGCTGGCGGTGGCCACCGGGATCGAGGCGCACGACGACTACGGGCGGGCTTTTATCGAGGCGACGGCGTGGATCAAAGCCCACTGTCCGGGGGCGAGGGTGAGCGGCGGGGTGAGCAACCTCTCGTTCTCGTTCCGGGGCAATAACCCGGTGCGCGAGGCGATGCACTCGGTCTTTCTCTATCATGCTACCCGTGCGGGGATGGATATGGGGATCGTCAACCCGTCGATGCTGCGGATCTACGACGATATCGAACCGGAGTTGTTGACGCTGTGCGAAGACGTTATATTGAACCGGCGTCCGGATGCCGCGGAACGGCTGACCGCGTGGGCTGAGGGGCATGCTGCGACGGCGGGGGGCGGAGTAGCGGCGGCGACCGGGAAACACGACGCCTGGCGCGACGGAACGGTCGAAGAACGGGTCGTTCATGCGCTGGTCAAAGGGGTTACGACCCATATCGAGTCCGATACGATGGAGGCTTACGAGCGGTACGGATCGGCGATCGAGGTGATCGACCGGGTGTTGATGGTCGGAATGGGGCAGGTCGGCGAGCTGTTCGGAGCCGGGAAGATGTTTCTGCCGCAGGTGGTCAAGTCGGCGCGGGTGATGAAACAGGCGGTGGCGGTGTTGGAACCCTTCATCCGGCGTGGCGAAAAGGCGGAGCAGGGGGCTAAGCTGTTGATCGCTACGGTCAAGGGCGATGTGCACGACATCGGAAAGAATATCGTGTCGGTGGTGCTGGCTTGCAACGGTTTCCGGATCGTGGACCTCGGGGTGATGACTCCGCCGGAGCGGATCGTCGAGGTGGCGGTGGCCGAACAGGTCGACGCGGTGCTGTTGTCGGGCTTGATTACGCCGTCGCTGGAGGAGATGCGTGTGGTGGCCGAACAGTTCGAGCGGGCGGGTCTCCGGATTCCGATCTGCGTGGGGGGGGCTACCACCTCGGAGCTGCATACGGCGGTCAAGATCGCGCCGTCGTACAGCGGGTTGGTGGCTCACTCGACCGATGCGTCGGGGTGTGCCCGACTGGTGAACAGCGTCTTGAAAGAGTACGGGTTCCACCGGCAGTATCGGGAAAAACAGGAGGAGATTCGCAATAAATATGCCGAGTTGCAGGCCGGGCGAACGTTGAGGCCGTTGGCCGAGGCGCGGAAACGAGGGGCGCGGTTGGTGTTCGACGAGCGGACCGTTGTGCGGCCGCGCGGACTGGGGCGGCGGGTGTTGAGGGATTATCCGTTGGAGCGGCTGGCGGAGCGGATCGACTGGAGTTACTTTTTCATTCAGTGGGATCTGGCGGGGCGTTATCCCGAGATTTTCGACCATCCGACTCGAGGCGAGGAGGCCCGGCGGTTGTTCGACGATGCGCAGGCGATGCTGCGGCGGTTGATCGTTTTGGGCGAGGTGCGGGCGGATGGGGTAGTGGGGGTCGTGCCGGCGCGGAGCGAGGGGGACGATATTTTGCTGCGGGGGTGTTTTCACGGCGACGGGGATACGGCATGCGGTTGCGGCGCGCCGGAGCTGCGGTTGGCCTGTTTGCGGAACCAGGACTCGGCCGCAGAACGGAATCCGTGTCTGTCGGATTTCGTCTCGCCGGGACCGGCCGAGGGGCTGCCGCAGGACTATGCGGCGTTGTTTGCCGTGGGCATAACGTGCGACTTCCGGGGCGAGTCGGACTACGAACAGATTCTGGCGCGGATCCTTTGCGATCGGTTGGCGGAGGCTTTTGCCGAGGAGGTCGCTGCGCGGCTGCGCGACGAGTGGTGGGGCTTTCCGGAGGGTGCCGATGGGCTGCGGGTGGCGCCGGGCTATCCTGTCGCGCCGGATCATGGCGGAAAACGCCTGATATTCGACCTACTCGATGTCGAATCCGCTGTCCCGCTGAGGTTGACCGAAAACTACATGATCGAACCTGCAGCTGCTGTGGCGGGAGTGGTGTTGGCTCATCCCGAGGCGCACTATTTCCGGGTCGGGGTGGTCGACGACGAACAGCTTGCGGATTATGCACGACGAACGCACCGTCCGAGCGATGAGTTGCGTCGCATGATGCCGAACAATGTTCTGTGAGAATCGTACGCTTATCGTATATTTTGTTCTTTGGCTACGGAAGTCATTCGGGTTCGTTCCATACAGTAACCAAAGATCGATTATACCCTAAAGAGATAGCGAAGATGAAGCGGATTTGTTGCTTATTTAATATCGCGCCGTTGTATCGCGAAGGGATCTACCGCAAGATGGATGCGGCCGAGGAGGTGGCGTTCGACTTCGCGGCCGGCGAGGAGTCGACCGGCGGGATCGCGTTGATGGATCTGCGGACTTTGCGAGGGTTCCGGGGGTATCTGCACAATGTGTACAAACGGAGCGGGAAGCTCGTTTGGCAACGGGGGGCGTTGCGGAAGGCTTTTTTCGGGGCGCGGCGGTACGACGCTTACATCCTGACCGGGAATCCGGGGATCCGGTCGAATTGGGTGATCGCATTGGTGGCCAGAGTGTTGCGCAGACCGGTCTATCTCTGGGCACACGGGCTGCACGGCGACGAGCGAGGGTGGAAACTCAGGAAAAATATGGCCTACTTTCGGCTGGCGGGACACCTGCTGCTCTATGGCGAACGAGCCTATGGGCTGCTGCTCGAACAGGGCTTTCCGGCAGAGCGGATGACCGTGATATACAACTCGTTGGACTACGAAAAGCAGGCAGCTATCCGGGAGCGGATCGGCGATCGGGGATTCATCCGGAACTACTTCGGAAACGATCTGCCGCTGTTGGTTTTCGTGGGGCGGTTGACCGCATCGAAACGGCTCGATATGCTTCTGGATGCCGTGGCGGCTCTCGCTTCGGCCGGAACGGAGTGCAATTTGGTGCTGGTGGGCGACGGGCCGGCTCGCGAACCGCTCGAACGGCAGGCTCAGGAACAAGGGTTGACCGATCGGGTTTGGTTTTACGGAGAGACTTACGACGATCACATCATCGGAACCTTTCTCTACCACAGCGCAGCGTGCGTCAGCCCGGGAAACGTCGGGCTGACGGCGATCCATGCCCTGATGTTCGGCACGCCGGTCGTTACGCACGACAACGGAAATCGACAGGGACCCGAGTACGAGGCGATCGAACCGGGAACGAGCGGTTCGCTCTTTGCCGAAGGCGATTCGACGGCCTTGGCGGAGGCGATCGCCCCGTGGCTCGCTCTGGACCTCCGGCAACGGGAAAAGCTGCGCGAAACTTGTCGGGAGATCATCGACCGAAAGTTCAATCCCGAAAGACAGATGGAAATTTTGCGGTCGGTGTTCGTCCCTTCACAGTCGGCATAACGAAAATTGGTACGTTATTTGAGACTCTTGTTGCGGATCATTAGGCTGTTACTATGGAAAAGCACGAAAATAACACTGAAAACCAGGAGTTTGAAAATCGCACGCTGGACGATGCGACTCCCGAACCGACGATCGATACTGACACCCTGACACCGGACCAGAATCTGGAGGATATGGAAGCGGCGGCCGAAAGCGACAAAATGGCAGACGCCTGTCGCGAGTGGCAGGACAAGTACATGCGCCTGTCGGCTGAGTTCGACAACTTCCGGAAACGGACCCTCAAAGAAAAAATGGACCTGATCGCCAGCGGAGGCGAAGAGATCATCAAGGCGATCATTCCGGTGGTCGACGACTTCGAGCGGGCGATCGCGGCCCTGGACGGCAAGGAACACGTGGCGGCCGAGTGCGAAGGAGTGAAACTCATCTACCAAAAATTTCTCGACATCCTCAAAACCAAAGGGGTTACGCCTATCGAGGCGATCGGAAAACCGCTGGATGTCGACTTCCACGATGCGGTGGCCAAGGTCCCCGTGCCGGAGGACGATCGAAAAGGTACGGTCATCGATGTCGTCCAAACGGGCTACCTGCTTAAAGACAAGGTCATCCGGTTCGCCAAAGTCGTCGTCGGAGAATAAACCGTCCTGTTCTTCCTCTACGATTTAATTTGAATTAATCGTTCGTTTTCTTTGTTCAGTATTTGGCTACCGACTGGAACTGCCGCTTTTTGTAAAAAGCGGCACCAAAAACTTTTAACTAGCTACGCTACGCCTTAGGCTCCGCAATCCTCAGGTTTGCGGGTGGGGATTCTTTTTGAGCGCGCCATTTAGGTTATATGAAACGCAGGCGCGCCAAAAAGAACCCCACCCAAAACACCAGGGTAGACACGGCCAGAGCATCCCGTAGGGATGCGTGCTGAAGTTTTTTTGGTTCTTTTTGTTCACAAAAAGAACAGTACCCGCACGTAGCCAATGACCGATTACAGAAAAACGAACCATTAGATTATAAAGGAATAAGTAATGGCAGAAAAGCGAGACTATTACGAAGTGTTGGGAGTCAGCCGGGAGGCGACCGCGGAAGAGATAAAGAAGGCTTATCGGAAAGCCGCGATCCAGTTTCACCCGGATAAGAATCCGGGCGACAAGAATGCCGAGGAGAAATTCAAGGAGGCGGCCGAGGCTTACGACGTGTTGAGCAATCCGGACAAGAAGGCCCGGTACGACCAGTTCGGCCATGCGGGGATGGGTGGAGCGGCCGGAGGAGCAGGCGGATACGGAGGCTTCGGCGGCGAGTATGGCGGGTTCACGATGGAGGATATTTTCTCGCGGTTCGGCGATATTTTCGGCGGCGGTCGGTTCGGCGGGTTCAGTGCTGGGGGAGGATATGGCGGCGGGAAGCCGGTCAATCG
>JAIDFC010000122.1 GCA_029054535.1 Rikenella sp.
GACACGGCCAGAGCATCCCGTAGGGATGCGTGCTGAAGTTTTTTTGGTTCTTTTTGTTCACAAAAAGAACAGTACCCTCCTGTCGTCAATGAATACACAGAACAAGTTTCAGAAGCAAGGCAAAGTTACGATTTCCGACCGAGAAAGTTTGCAGCGGGAGCGATAATATTTGAGACCGGGAGCGCGTTGGAGAGGAGAAGGAGGAAAAAAGTCGGCAAAAAATAGCGAAAAGGGACTGTGAAACGATTAACAATAAAAATTAATTCCTATCTTTGTAGTGTGAGGGAGAAGGTGCGGAGACGCAGGGAAGAAACGAAAAAAGCAATATAAACCATTTAAAAACAAAACATTATGTCAATCGATCTGAGCAAGTACGGCATTAAGGATGTGAAAGAGATCATTCACAACCCGTCTTACGAAGAACTTTACAAAGCCGAAACGTGCAGCTGCCTGAGCGGGTATGAGAAAGGCGTAGACACCGAACTCGGCGCCGTGAACGTGATGACCGGCGTGTTCACCGGGCGGTCGCCGAAAGACAAATATATCGTGAAGGACGCTACTACGGAAAATACCGTATGGTGGACCTCGGATTTCGCCAAGAACGACAACAAACCGATCACCCCGGCCGTTTGGGATCAGCTGAAAAAGATCGCTACCGACGAGCTCAGCGGGAAGAAGCTCTATGTGATGGATACTTTCTGCGGGGCCAATCCGGATACCCGACTGAAAGTGCGGTTTATTGTTGAGGTGGCTTGGCAGGCGCATTTCGTGAAGAACATGTTCATCCGGCCGAGCGAAGAAGAGCTCAAAAACTACGGCGAACCGGACTTCGTGGTGCTGAACGCTTCGAAGACCACCAACCCGAACTGGAAAGAGATGGGGCTGAACTCGGAAAACTTCGTCGCGTTCAACCTGACCGAAAAGATGCAGCTTATCGGCGGGACTTGGTATGGGGGCGAGATGAAGAAAGGGATCTTCTCGATGATGAACTACCTGCTGCCGCTGCGCGGGATCGCGTCGATGCACTGCTCGGCCAATAAGGGGAAAGATGGCGACGTGGCGATCTTCTTCGGGCTGTCGGGGACGGGGAAAACCACGCTGTCGACCGACCCGAAACGCGAGCTGATCGGGGATGATGAACACGGCTGGGACGATAATGGCGTGTTTAACTTCGAGGGGGGGTGCTATGCCAAGGTGATTAACTTGGATAAAGAGTCGGAACCGGATATCTACAAGGCGATCAAGCGGGATGCCTTGCTCGAAAACGTTACGGTGGATGCCAACGGCAAGATCGACTTCAACGACAAGTCCGTTACGGAGAATACTCGTGTTTCGTATCCGATCTACCACATCGAAAACATCGTGAAACCGGTGTCGAAGGCGGGTCCGGCACAGAAAGTTATTTTCCTGACGGCCGATGCGTTCGGGGTAATGCCGCCGGTATCTATCCTGACGCCGGAACAGACCAAGTACTACTTCCTGTCGGGCTTTACGGCTAAGTTGGCCGGGACCGAACGCGGGATTACCGAACCGACACCGACCTTCTCGGCTTGCTTCGGTGCGGCTTTCCTGTCGCTGCACCCGACCAAGTATGCCGAAGAGCTCGTGAAACGGATGAAGGCTTCCGGAGCTACGGCTTACATGGTCAACACCGGGTGGAACGGAACCGGGAAACGGATCTCGATCAAGGATACCCGGGGAATTATCGACGCCATCCTCGACGGCTCGATCGACAAGGCCGAAACCAAGATGATTCCGATCTTCAACTTCAAAGTGCCGACCGCACTGCCGGGCGTGGACACCAAGATCTTGGATCCGCGGGATACCTATGCCGATGCGGCGGAATGGACCAAAAAGGCGGAAGACTTGGCAGGTCGGTTCGTGAAGAACTTCGAAAAGTATACGGACAATGCGGAAGGGAAGGCGCTGGTTGCTGCAGGGCCGCAGCCGACCAAGTAGTCTCTTTCGGGGGGGGCGAGGGCTACTTTTCGAGTCCTCCCGTTCCGAGTGAACATCCGGAAGCCTCGTCTCTCTACCGGAGAGACGAGGCTTCCGTTTTTTTATTATCTTTGGAAACCCAAAACATAAAACATAACTCTTTCCATGAAAAAGACCCTGATTCTTCTTTTTCTGCTGGTCGGTACCCTCGTTGGCCGCGCCGGCGAACAACCCAAGTACATCTTCTATTTCATCGGCGACGGCATGGGACACAACGCACTGGCGTTGACCGAAGCCTGCCTGGCTTCCGACGAGGGCGACGACGTGGCATTCGGATCGCTCCGCTTCACTCGGTTCCCGGCGGTCGGCTTCGCCACCACCTGGTGCGCCACCCGACGCATGACCGACTCCGCCGCTGCCGGGACTGCGCTGGCTTCCGACCAGAAAACCTCCGTCGGGACCATCGGGATGAACACCGACCATACCGAACCGATCCATAGCATTGCCGTCGCCGCCAAAGAACACGGCATGCGGAGCGGCGTGGCGACCTCCGTGAGCATCGACCACGCTACGCCGGCCAGCTTCTTCGGCCACCAGCCCAACCGCGGGATGTACCACGAGATCGGGATGGATGCGGCGACCGAGGGATTGGATCTCTATGCCGGTTCCGGATTCCTGAAACCGGAAGCGCCGGCCGACGCGGCCGATCGACGGTCCGTGTACGACGCCCTGAGCGAAGCGGGGTACAGCATCTGCCGGGGCGACGTCAAGCTCAAAGGCAAACGCGTCGTCCTCGTCCAGGACACGACGGCCGACGCCTCGAAACTGCCGCTGGCCATCGACCGCCAACCGGGCGACCTGACCCTGCCGGCCATTACGCGCCGTTCGATCGACTTCCTGATGCGCGACGGCGGTTCGAAAAACGGCTTTTTCCTCATGGTCGAAGGGGGACAGATCGACTGGGCCGCTCACGACAACGATGCCGCATCGCTCGTACAAGAGGTCCTCGATTTCGACGAAGCGATCGACGTCGCGGTGAAATTCTACCAGAAGCATCCGACCGAAACGCTGATCGTCATCACGGCCGACCACGAAACAGGCGGTCTGGCGCTCGGGCGTGGAAACTTGGGGTACGACACCTATTTCGGCCTGCTGGCGGCTCAACGGTGCTCGAAAGGGGCGCTGCGGACGGCGATCGAGAAAACGACCGACTGGACGGCAGCCCGGACGCTGCTGAACGAACAGATGGGCTTCGGCGGACAGATCGAGTTGAAACCGGAAGAGTGGACACGTCTGGAGAAAGTCTACGCCGAACGGCCGAGTCGTACGGCAGACCTCGCCGTCGAGATTCTGGCGCATCACACCGGGACAGGATGGACCACCGGGAGCCACACGGCGACCTACGTTCCGGTATTCGCCATCGGCGCGTCGTCCGAGCTCTTCAACGGCCGACAAGACAACACTGAAATCGCCGCCAAACTACGCAGACTGATCGAAAAACGATAAAACGGTCCGCTTCCTAACGTCCCATTCTCGAAAAAAAACGAAAATTTCCGTCCGAAATCATCGCTCGAATTTTGAAATCCGGAAAAATTTGCGTTACTTTATAGAGAATTTAAAACCTAACGCCTATGAACACCATCACTTTCAACGAGCTGCGGCGGATCAAGGACAGTCTGCCGAGCGGAAGCATGC
This sequence comes from Rikenella sp., assembly GCA_029054535.1. Lineage (GTDB taxonomy): Bacteria > Bacteroidota > Bacteroidia > Bacteroidales > Rikenellaceae > Rikenella. The sequence continues at coordinate 3,634 of JAIDFC010000122.1, forward strand.
AGCGGATTGCGGATGAATTGGGGATCGACGTGGATACGGTACGCAACTACTTCGGCGGCACGCACTACAAACCGGGCGAAGGGAATCCGTCGGGATTGCATATCGAACAGGGACCGGACGGGGGGATCGTTATGCTGGACGACCGGACGATCTTGGACAAGGCGTTGGCTCTGTTAAAAGAACAATAGCAATCGGAGGGATCGAAAGGGAAACCCCCGCTTCTCGTTCACACACTTCGCACCCGACTCGAAACATGGCGTAAAACGAGCTTCCTCGCTTTCACAAACGCAGTCGGAATGCGTGCGACTTGAACAAGACCGACTTTCTCTTCAGATGTTCAGCCTATACGAAAGAAGAGTGTCTCTCACCGGGACACTCTTCGTCATTTTAGGGGAAGTATCCCCCTCCTTTGATGCGCTTATCGTTTCCTTTGACTCGGTTTTCTCATCGCCGTTCACCGGAGGCCGCAAACGGCCTTCGGATTCACTGGCAGCATCGATTGGGGGCATACCTCAAAAGCGCCCGCCCGGCAACAAGGTTACAAAGAAAAAGATTTTCTGAAAAAACAACACCACCCTGGCGAAGGCTATGAAGCAAAAATCTTCTGAAACAACATTTCTTTGATTCTTTCTTTAAACAAAGAAAGAACGGTTATTCAACAATTATCTCATCGCAAAAGAGCCACGCATCGTCGCGACTGTGCCAAGCCGGCATGCGGCCATGCCCCCGCGCAATCACCTTGACATAGCGCGCCGTCCGACCGATCCCGTCGCGCACCACCGGCACCTTGTGCGTCGGTTCGTCTTTCGCTTCGCCCAAATCGATCACCCCGAGCGATTCATAAGCCGCCCCGTCCGTCGACACCAGGTACTCCACCGACACCGGCGGTACGATCCAATCGCTCTTCGAGTGCAAGAACTGCGCCGTGATCCGATCCACCGGCATCGCCGCCCCCAGATCGATCACCGCTTCCAGATCGTTCCCGATAAAGCCCTGCCAAGCCGGGTCCGTGAACCGCAACACCCCCACACGACCGTCCGTCAACGCCCCGTCGCCACCGCCCGTGTACTTCGTATAGGGTTTCAGGTAGGTAACCCGCGCCCCCAACGCCTTGTGCGCCGCCACCTGTTGCTCC
>JAIDFC010000123.1 GCA_029054535.1 Rikenella sp.
GGCCTGGGCCTACTATTTCTTCAAAGACGAATTAGGGAAACTCTCGCCGACCATACCTCAACGGCTGCGAGCCGAGCTGAACCGCCATACGTTGGACGTCTACCTCAACCGCAACGACATGTTCTGGCTCGGATTCCACGAAGGGGCGCAGGTCAACAACTGGAACCCGTGGTGCAACTTCAACGTCCTGACCACCGCTCTCCTGGTCGAGGAGGATCCGGCGCGACGAGCAGCGATCGTACGGAAGACGATGCGGTCGGTGGACCAGTTCATCAACTTTTTCAAACCCGACGGCGGCTGCGAAGAGGGACCTTCGTACTGGACCCATGCGGCCGGGATGATGAACAACTACCTCGAAGTACTGCTGAACTATTCGCACGGCCGGATCGACCTTTTCGACCAGCAGCGGATCAAGAACATCGGCCTCTATATCGCCAATGCCCATATCGACAGCCTCTACTTCGTCAACTTCGCCGACGCCGAGGCCAAGGCTTCGCCGGGAGCGTCGACCGTCTTCCGCTACGGGCGGAACATCGCAGACAGCACCATGATGCGTTTCGGCTCCTACTTAGGGACATTGACCGGCTTCTCGGAAAACCCGCTCAGCGGAACGATGGACAATCGGTTGAAGACCGCTTTCGTTTATAACGACATGCGAAAGGCCGCTCCATCGGCACCGCTCTACCGGTCGGTATGGATGGACGGAATCGAAGTGGCCGTGGCTCGGACCCGGGGCGGAAGCGCCGAGGGACTGACTCTGGCGGCCAAAGGGGGGTACAATGCCGAGAGCCACAACCACAACGACGTCGGGAGCTTCATTCTCTACGTCGACGGGCAGCCGATGATGGTGGACGCCGGTGTGGGGACCTATACGGCGGCGACCTTTGACCACCGGCGTTACACGATCTGGACCATGCAGTCCGAGTACCACAATCTGCCGGTGATCAACGGCTACGGACAAAAGCCGGGCAGTCGGTATCGTTCGCGGAATGTAAAGCATACCGATAACGGGCGAATGATGTCGTTCTCGCTGGATATCGCGGGAGCTTATCCGGCGGAGGCCGCATGCCGCAGCTGGGTGCGCGACTATCGGTTCGACCGGGCGCGGAATACGGTAACGCTGACCGACGCCTACGATCTCTCGGAAGTGAAGGGAGCGGTCGAGCTGAACTTCCTGACCTGCGGGACAGTCGCCCTCGGCAAAGCCATCGAGATCACGAGCGGAGACAAGAGCCTGCGGATCACTCCGGTCGACGCCTCGAAATACGACATAACGACCGAGGCGGTGGAGTTGACCGATCCGCGGCTGTCGAAGATTTGGGGCGAGAAGCTGACCCGCATCACGCTCAAGGTGAAGAATCCGAAAGCCAAAGACACGCTGCGCCTCACCTTTTCACAACGATAGACGCGAACCGCAATGATACGGATGAAAAAGCTATTCGTTTTTTGGGCATGCTGCCTGCTGGGATGCTCCGTCGTTTCGGCGACGAACGCTCCAGCGAGCAGCCGGACCAACGACAAAGCGATCTCGAGGGCGGCACGCGCGCTGATCGGGCGCGTAACGCCGGGTTACGAGAAGCAGTACGTTCTGGAGACCCTCCCTGCCGATCCGGAGAGCGGCGAAGACGTTTTCGAGATCGACTCCCATAAAGGAAAAGTGGTGCTGCGGGGGAACAATCCGGTGGCGCTGGCCTCGGCTTTCCATTGGTACCTGAAGTACACTTGCGGGGCGCAGTTATCGTGGTTCGGCGACCAGCTGAACTTGCCGAAACGACTGCCGTTGCCGACGGCTAAGGAGCGGAGGGTGATCAACGGGAAGTATCGGGCCTACTTCAACTACTGCACTTTGTCGTATACCGCTCCGTGGTGGGATTGGGAGCGATGGCAGCGCGAGATCGATTTCATGGCGATGAACGGCATCAACCTGCCGTTGCAGCCGATCGGCCTGGATGCCGTGTGGTACGAGACTTTGCTGCGGATGGGATTTACGGACCTCGAAGCGCGGACCTTCCTTGTAGGACCGGCCCACCAGGCTTGGCAGTGGATGCCCAACATCGAACGGTTCGGCGGGCCGTTGCCCAAGAGCTGGATCGAGAGCCATACGAAGCTGGCGCGGCAGATTTTCACCCGCGAACTGGAGTTGGGGATGCAGCCGATCCAACAGGGATTTACGGGTTACGTACCGAAACTGTTGGCCGAGAAGTACCCGACAGCCCGAATTGCGCAGCAACCGGAGTGGTACGGATTCGAGGGCGTTTCGCAGCTCGATCCGCTCGACCCGCTGTTCGACCGTATGGGGCATCTGTTCATGCGGATGCAGGATTCGCTGTTCGGCTCATACGGCATGTATGCCGCCGACCCGTTTCACGAAAGCGCGCCGCCGGTGGCGGGCGAAGCCTATTTGGAGGCCGTGGGAGCGAAGATCGGCAGTCTGATCGACGATTTCGACCCGACGGGGATCGTGGCGATGCAGGCGTGGAGCATCCGCGAACCGATCGTGCGGCAGTTTCCGAAAGAGCGGTTGGTGGTGTTGGACCTGAACGGCTCGACCTATCCGGGAAAGCAGAATTTCTGGGGATATCCGTTCGTGGCGGGCAACCTGCATAACTTCGGCGGGCGGATCAATATGCACGGCGATCTACCTCTGCTGGCCTCGAACCAATATCGGACGGCTCGACGGCGGGCGGCGAATGCGGTCGGATCGGGGCTCTTCATGGAGTCGATCGTCCAAAATCCGGCCTACTATGCCATGGCTTTCGAGATGCCGATGCACCGCGACTCGATCGACGCGGCCGCGTGGCTCGACGCTTATACCGGTCGTGCTTACGGCGCGGAGTCGGAGGCGGCGAAACAGGCTTGGCGGATTCTGTTGGCGGGGCCTTACGGGCCGGGCACCAACGGCGTGGAGAGCAGTTCGATCATCGCGGCACGGCCGGCGATCGACGTCAAGAAGTCGGGACCGAACGCGGGATTCCATATTCCGTACGACCCTCGTTCTTTGTACGATGCCGAGCGGCTTCTGTTGTCGGATTCGGCTCGACTGGGCGGTTCACCGCTCTACCGGTTCGACGTGGTGGATCTCCAACGGCAGATCATGTCCAATCTCGGGCAGGAGATTCATCGGGCGGCAGCCGAAGCCTACAAAAAAGGCCGGATCAAAGAGTTCCGGAAACATAGCGAACGGTTTCTGGAGCTGCTGTTGGATGTCGATGCGCTGTTGGCGACCCGCACGGAGTGGAATTTCGACCGTTGGGTTTCCGACGCCCGCCGCTGGGGGACGACGCCGGAAGAGAAAGACCGGCTGGAACGCGACGCCACGGCACTGGTTACCTACTGGGGTTTCACGCCGGGCTACATGTGCCAGCAGTTCGACTACTCGTGGCGCGAGTGGTCGGGGTTGATCCGGCGGTACTATTACGAGCGGTGGAAACTGTTTTACGAGATGCTCGATGCCTCGCTGGAGTCCGGCACCCCCTACTCCGAAGCCGACGCCCGAATGAGCCACGGCCGCGAAGCGTTTCGCGGGAATGCGTTCTACGACCGGCTGGCCGACTGGGAGATCGCCTTCGTGGCGACTCCGAAAACGGACATCGACCCGACGCCGCGAGGGGATGAAATCGAGCTGGCGCGGCGGATATTCGACAAATACGACACACTGGCTAAAGAGTATTACCGATGAAAAAATTATTGATAACCGTTATCGCGGTCGTAATGATTGTTCCGGGAGCAGCAGCCCGGAAGAAAACAACGGCAAAATCGCAGACTGATCGGGAGTACTGGGCTACGCAGGCTTATCGGATGGCAGCTCCCGTTTTGTCGAACCTGGCGGCCGGGACGTTGCACTGGGCCATGCCGATCGAACAGTTCGACGGCGCCGGACGAGAACGATACGCCCATTTGGAGGCCGTCGGTCGTCTGTTGTGCGGTCTGTCGCCGTGGTTCGAGGTGTCGGGCGACTCGATCCCGGCGGCCGAAGCGACGATGCGGGACACCCTGTTAGCATGGGCGCATGCCGGGCTGCGGCAGGCCGTAGACACAGCTTCGGCAGACTACCTGAACTTCCAGGGATACGGACAGCCGTTAGTGGATGCGGCGTTTCTGGCCCAGGCTTTCCTGCGTTCGCCGAAACAACTGTGGGGCGGACTCGACTCGCTGACGCAACGGAGGATGATCGACGAGATGAAGGCTACGCGGAATACTCGGCCGTCGTACAACAACTGGCTGATGTTCAGCGCAACGGTCGAAGCGTTCTTGCGTATGGCGGGCGAACGGCCGGATCTGATGCGGACCGATTACGCCTTCCGACAGACCGACGGCTGGTACGTGGGCGACGGTCAGTACAGCGACGGACCGCGGTATCACAACGACTACTACAACAGTTTCGTGATCCAGCCGATGTTGGTGGATGCCGGTCGGGTGATGAACCGCTACTACAAGGGCGAAGCCCCTTATTCGGATGCGAAGTACGGTCAGATCTGTCGTCGAGCCAGTCGTTATGCGGGGGTGCTGGAACGATCGATCTCGCCCGAGGGGACTTTTCCGGTCGTCGGTCGTTCGATCCTCTACCGGACCGGGTGCCTGCAATCGCTGGCTCAGGCCGCGCTGTTGAAGATGCTGCCGAAAGAGGCGACCGAGGGACAGGTGCGAGCGGCTCTGACGGCCGTCATGCGCCGCATGCTGGAGGCTCCGGGGACGTACGATAGCGAAGGATGGCTCACGATGGGCTTCTGCGGCGCACAAAAGGCGACGGCAGAGTATTATCTTTGCACCGGGAGCATGTACTTGGCTTCGACGATTTTCTTACCGCTGGGACTTCCGGCCGGGGATTCGTTCTGGACCGCACAGCCACAGGACTGGACCACAAAAAAGGCTTGGAGCGGGATGCCGTTCCCGGGCGACCATTCGATAGGAGACTAAAAAATCAAAAAAACAATGAAACGATTTTTGACGGCCGCTCTGGCTGCAATTTTTCTGGTACCTGGAGGCGCTGTGTTCGCGGCCCGAAAAAAGCAAGCCGTAGAACCGAAAACGGATCGCGAGATTTGGGCGGAGACGGTTTACCGGATCGCCCGTCCGGTGTTGTCGAACTTGGCCGCCGGAACGTTGCACCGAAATATGCCGATCGAACAGCGGGGACCGTCGCATCCGGAGTACGGGGCCTACGGCGATCGGACGAAATACGCCTATCTGGAAGCGTTGGGACGAACCCTCTGCGGCATCGCGCCGTGGCTGGAACTGCCCGAAGATACCACGACCCGCGAAGGACGGATGCGCCGTGAGTTGCTCGACCTCTCGATTCGAGGATTGCGGAATGCGATGGACACCGCCTCGGCCGACTATATCAGTTTCGCAGTGGGCTACCAGGCCCTGGTCGACGCGGCGCACTTGGCACAGGGGCTGATGCGTGCACCGAAGAACCTGTGGGGCGGTCTGGACCGCGCGACGCAAGAGCGAATCGTCTACGAAATGAAACAGACGCGTCGGGTGCGCCCGAACGTGAGCAACTGGCTGATGTTCACGGCCCAGATCGAGGCTTTCCTGCGGTCGGTGGGCGAGGAGTACGACCAGGTCCGGGTGGACTATCCGGTGCGACAGATGGACCGCTGGTACAAGGGCGACGGGGTGTACGGCGACGGCGAACCGTTCCACTGGGACTACTATAACAGTTTCGTGATCCAACCGATGCTGATCGACGTGTTGAGCGTCATGGGCGACGGTTTTCCGGGCCTCCGCGAACGGGTGCTGAAACGGGCCACGCGTTATGCGGAGGTTACCGAACGGATGATCTCGCCCGAGGGGACGATTC
>JAIDFC010000124.1 GCA_029054535.1 Rikenella sp.
GCTCGGAGCTGCGCAGCCCCCCCCGCGGGGGCGGCGTTGCTCGAAAAGGGGGAGGTCTACAGCACCGCTTCCACGATGCTCACCCGGGTGGCACCGGCGCTCTACTTGGCGACGACCGTCGGAGCGGCGTTGCTGGTGCCGCTCGGAGTCTTTCCGGCGGCCATCGGGTTCGATGGAGACTTTATTCTCTTTGCCTATCTCCTGGCTTTCGGAAAACTGGCCTTGGTGCTGGCGGCTCTGGAGAGCGGGAGCAGTTTCCAGGGCATGGGGGCGGCGCGCGAGGTACTCTTCTCGATGCTGGTCGAACCGTGCTTCTTCCTGCTGCTGGGGACGCTCGCGATGGTTACGGGATACGGATCTTTCAGTGCGATCTTCGCTGCGTTCGATAACTTACAGGTCAATCTGCTGATGCTGTCGCTGATCTTGGGCTACGGGTTCCTGAACCTGGCGTTGGTCGAAAACGGGCGGCTGCCGGTGGACGATACGCGGACACACCTCGAACTCACGATGGTTCACGAGGCGATGGTACTGGACTTGTCGGGGGTCGATCTGGCGTTTATCCACTTGGCGGGCTGGATCAAACTCGCGATCTGGGGGGTCTTGGCGGCCAATGCGCTCATTCCGGCGCAGACGGCGGGGTGGATGCTCATCCTCTGGTTCTGCGTCGCGATGGCGATTTACGGCGTGGCGATCGGGATGGTCGAGTCGTTCATGGCCAGGAACCGGATGACGAAAAATGCGACCTATTTGGTTACGGTCTCTGCCATAGGACTTTTGGGGTTTGCAGTGGCGTATGTCTTGATGACCACGGGGGTATAGGGTGGTTCGGGCGAGGGGTATTTTAGAACGGTCGTAGTATTGTTCGCCGGGCGGTTTTTGTTTGATTTTTTTGAAGTGCTCTCTCCGGCAGCCTATTGCCCGCCGCGGGCACGCGGGGCCGCGCGGCCTGAGCGCGTCTGACACGGTTCCCGTCGCCCGCCCGCTTTAAAGGGGAATTTCACTCGTTTTGCGGAAGCAAAACCGAGAAGAAATTCCCGCGGGCGACGGACGCACCGCGTCTTTTATTGGGTTTCTCTTTGAGAAGATTCCCGCGCGCGACTGCTGGAGAAGGAAATCGTTCAAAAGCGTGAATCGCTTTTGAACAGGATTTCCGCCAGCGCGCGGCCAGAGACTGTTTTTAGAATGTTATAGCGATACGTAGTATCGCCCGCCCTGCGGGGGCACCCGCGGCCGCGCGGCCTGAGCGCAGTCGGACACGGTTCCGTCGCCCGCCTGCCTAAGAAGAATTTCAAAAGTTTCGCTCTTGGCGAAATCTTTATGAAATTCCCGCGGGCGACACTTGAGAAACGCGCGCCTGTGGCGCGGTTTATGGCGACTCCGAATGAATCGCCCGGCGCGCGGTCAAAGCATGTAGGGTATAGGCTGCCCGGTTCGAGTGCCGAGCGGCACCGGGTCGGTCGCCCGGCGGGAACGCAACGAGCATCGCCGAGTTGCGGGCCCGGCCGTTGGGCGGCGGCCGTCCCGCGCGCCTTGCAGGCGCGATTATCGGCGATGCGTCGACTGCCGAAAGAGAAAGGGGGGGGATTGCCAAGGGGGCGAAGCCTCCTTGGATGCGTTTTTTGCATCCTTTTTGGGGCATACCAAAAAGGATGAGCCTCCGCGGCTCGAGCGGGTTAGAGGGAATACATCAACTTCCCCGAGAGGGCGATTTCTCCCAGCGGAACCGGTTGTCTTCAATAGAAACGAGCCGAAACCAACCGCAAGTCTGAAAGGAACCGCGACTCTATGAGTCGCCGGCCTCGGAGCGGGCGAACGCCATAGGCGGGCGCCGGGGGGGCGCGCCCGAGGACGAAGTTTTCTTGCAAACGCACTTCGCCCGGCAGGCCAGAACAAGTCAAGTATTGTTAGGGTAGACACGAGTAGGCTGGAGTGCCGAGCGGTATCCCACCGCGGACACGCGGACCGGAGCCGGGGACATGAATGAGGAGCCTCAAAGGAGAAGAGAGCTCTCCCCTTGGGGATCGTAGGCTGGGTGATAAACCGATGAACACGAAATAACACGAAGGATATGTTATTGTTATTCTTGATTGTATATGCCGTAACGTTGCTGTATGTGGCGATTACCGAGCGATTCCGTCATTATGCCTGGCTGGTCGGGTTGCAGGGGTGGTTGCTGTTGGGGATCGCCTTGATGCAGTTGGGGCCGGGAGAAGGGTGGGGGGCCAAGATCTTCGTCGTGGCCGAGACATTGCTCTGTAAGGGATTGTTGGTGCCTTATCTGCTGTTCCGGATCATTCGGAATACGAAGATCAATCGGGTCAGCAGACGGTCGATGTCGGCTTTCGTATCGATCTTGGTTTCGGTGGCGGTGCTGGTGGTGAGCCTCTCGCTGACGCGGTGGGTCGATGACTCGCAGATCAATACCTTCTTCTTCGGCGTGTCGTTGTTCGGTTTGCTGGCGGGGCTGGTGTTGATTACCACCCGGCAACGCATATTCTCGCATCTGGTGGGCTTTTTGATTATCGAGAACGCTGTCTTTCTCTTTTCGTTGGCTGTGGGGACCGAGTTCCCGATGCTGGTCAATGTCGGGATTCTGCTCGATATTTTGATGGGGGTGTTGATGCTGGGGCTGTTCCTCTCCAAGATCGGAGACCGGCTGCCGAATCTCGATCATGAAAAACTCTCGTCCATAAAGGACTGATATTCGATCTGTTGTTATGTTGTTGAATCTGTTTGTCATAGGCTTGATCGCCGTCTTGTTCGTCGCTTTGTCGCGCAAGCGGAGCTACGTGCAGTTCTTCGCCCAGCTCTTCTTTGCGGGACAGGGGGCCACGGCTGTTTGGACGGTGCTCCACGGAGGAGCTACGGAATTGATCTACTTTACGTTCGATACGCTGGGGGTTGCGTATTACGGATTGATGGCGCTCGTCGGCTGGATCTGTTGCTGGCAGAGCGGCCGTTATCTGGAACAGGAGTCGCTGCGCGAGTACAAGATCTATCTGATCTCGTTCATGGCCTTGAACCTGGCGTTGACAGGGGTCTATTTCTCCAATAATATCGCCGTAACGTGGATTTTCCTGGAGGCTACGACCTTGGCGGCGGCCGGACTCACCTATCACAGGCGGACGCTGCGGAGCTTGGAGGCGACCTGGAAGTATATCTTCGTCAGTTCGGTGGGGATCGCTGTGGCTTATCTCGGGGTGCTGTTGTTCAGTACGGTTACTTCGGCGGCTTCCGCGGCCGAGGGGGCGATTGCGGCGGATCTGTCGTATGCCACGCTGGCGAATGCCGTGGCGGTGGGGGCGGGGAATACGCTCTATATCAAGTTGGCTTTCGTGTTTATCCTGGTGGGGTATAGCTCGAAGGTCGAAATTTTTCCTTTCTGCACCGTGGGAGTCGACGCGAATCACAGCGCACCGACCCCTTCGTCGGCATTTATCTCGTCGGCGCTGGTCGGTGGCGGGTTCGTGGCCGTTTTTCGGGTCTGGAAGGCCATACAGGGCGCTCAGGAAGTGGCGGCGTGGAGCGGACATGTGCTGCTGTTGATCGGCGGGCTGTCGCTCTTGATGGCGGCGGTTTACCTGGGGCGGACGAAGAACCTCAAACGGCTGGCCGCGTATTCGACGGTCGAAAACAGCGGACTCATGATGCTCGGACTCGGGATCGGGGGGATCGGCGTCTGGGCGGCGGTCTTGCATTCGCTGGCTCATACCTTGATTAAAGGCTCGTTCTTGTTGCAGCTCAGCGTCGTCGGCAAAATGTTCGGGAATTACAAAGTGGCCAGAAACGGCGGATATTTCCGGGCCGATCCGCTCGGGGCCTTGGTCTTGGTGTGCTGCCTCGTGGCGTTGATTGCTATGCCGCCGTCGGTCTTGTTCCGAACCGAATATCTCATCTTCACGAGCTTGTTGAACGGAGGGCTGTGGTGGATTTTTATTCCGGTGGCATTGCTGCTGGTGGCGGTGATCTACTGGCTCTGCGCCAAGATACTGCCGCTGCTCTCGCGGCCGGCGGACCTCGCGCAGGTGGACACGAAAACCAGAAATCCGATACTCTCGGCGATGCTCTTGTTGCTCGTCGTCTTGACTTTTGTCGCCGGGGTATGGCAGGCGCCGGAACTCGTCGCCTTTATCGATAAGATCGTTTACTGAGAGAGATGATGGAAAACAATACTTTGGACAGGTGGCTATCCTGCCGGCCGGAACTCTCCGGCGGGGTGGGCTGTGTGGCGTTGGCACAGGTGCCGATGTTGCCTTATGCGGCTTTTGCGGCGGACATGCGGGCGTTGCTCGGATCGGTATCGGCGACGGGGAGAGAATTTTCGGTGGCGAATCGGTGCGTGGCCTACTTTGCCGTGCCGCAGTTGTCGCAGGATCAGGAGGCGCAGGCGGTGCCGGGACATGGGGATGGCGGATTGACTTTTTATGCCTTGGTGGCGCGGGATGCGGAGGGCGACGTCTTGGTGGCGGGACACACGCTGGATTACTACCACGAAGGCTTTTTGGAATCGCTCACGAAAGATATTTCGGCCCTCCATCCGTTCGAACGGGAGATTACCGAACGGTATGGGGTGCATTTTGCCGGGATGCCGTGGGACAAACCGTTGCGCTATCCGTATGACCGGCATCACAGGGACGATACGATCGACACCTACCCGTTCTACCGGATCGACGGGCGGGATTTGCACGAGGTCCATGTGGGGCCGGTGCATGCCGGGTTTATCGAACCGGGGGCGTTCCGGTTCCTGTGCGACGGCGAGCGGATCGTGCACTTGGAGATTGCTCTGGGCTATCA
>JAIDFC010000125.1 GCA_029054535.1 Rikenella sp.
TCACCACCCCGGCCACCGCCGTAACGAGTATCAAGCGGTTCAACTCGCTCTGCCGCACGCGCCCGATCATCAACATGATCATACAGGTTCCCCACAGAATGGCTGCGGTCGAGAAATTGGCCGGAAGCACCACCAGCGCAGCCACCACGATCGGCATGATCAGCGGTTTGGTCGTTTTGTACCAGATCTCGAAGCTGCGCTGCGGATTCCTCCCCCACCCGCCCGGCGTCAACGGCGGCAACACCGGAATCTTCGCGATAACGCCCTGCCTCACCCCCAACTGCTGCGCCAACACCACCACCAGCGTAACCTTCAACAGCTCGGACGGCTGGAACGTAAATCCGAGTCCCGGAATCCGAATCCAACGCGAAGCCTCGTTCAACGAGATCCCGATCACATAAGCCAGCACCACCAGCACAACACTGAGCTTGAACAGCGCCTTCGCATACCGCGCATAGTACTTGTAATCGATCCAATGCACGACGATGATGACGAAAAAGCCGATCATGATAAACCGTGCCTGTCGAAAAAGATAATACGAGGTATTGCCGTCGACCTCACGATAGGCCATGGCGGCCGTGGCCGAATAGACCACCAGCAACGAAACGAGAAAAAGGGCAGCCACGATAATCCACAACGGTTTATCGCCCCGAAACAGGAGGAGTTTCCTTTTTTTCGCCATGGTGCAAAACTACAGATTTTCGACGAGAAAAACAGTCCCTCGTCCGCCCCAGCCGACTTTTGCCCTGCGCGGAAGCAGATGGGACTCCACGGGAGATTTTGCGGCGGTCCGAACCGTGCGTGTTTTTCGTATTTCCTTTTTGATTTTGCTCGTTTTATCGCATTTTAGCGAGATCTCTTCGTTTACGTTCGGGCGGCCCCGTCGGAGTGTCTTTTAGAGGTTTCTGTCATTCGCTCACTCGAACAGCCCCGTCCGAGGACCTTTTTCGTGATTTTCCCCTATTTTTCACGCCCGACAGGCCCGATTCGAGTGCCTTTTTCGTTTGTCGCTCGGGCCCCCGGCTCCGGGCCTCCGCAGCAATGGCGGGACGTTGTATCGCGTCGGCCTTGACGGATACAACTGGTCGTCGACGATTACGGGTCCCGATACCTACTTCCTGGACTTCCTCTACAGCGAAGTCTACCCGAATAGCACCAATAACCGCGGATACGGTTTTCAGTTGCGTTGCCTCCAGGAATAGGGAGAGGTGCCGCTGGGCACTCGAATGCTAGAGTTCGCGCCGAAAAATCCGCACTGGCCCCCGGGCTGTTTCTATGCGAAGAAAACCGCGACCGATGAGCGCGCGAACCGCCGCCACACCCCGTGGCGGAACACAACTCGGCAGTACTCGTTGCGGCTTCGCCGGGCGGCTGACCCAAAAACAATCTTCAACCGCGCGCTGAATGATTTGCAGTTTCACTATAAACCGCGCCACAGGCGCGCGGTCCGGCGCCACCCCCGGCGACGGACGCAACTTCTCGCGGTGCTCGATTGCGACCGCGCTGACGCCGAACCGGTACCGCTGAAAAAATCCGCCGCAGCCGGTTGCCCGCGGGAATCTCATCTCGGTTTGGCTCTTGCAAAACGAGCGAAATTCCCCTCTTAGGCGGGCGGGCGACGGGCTTCTCGCAGAGAAACCGTGTCTGACTGCCCTGCGCGGGCGGCGTCCGGGTGGCCCCGGCGGGACGAGCGATACTACGTATCGCTATAACCGGCACTGAAAAACCAAGCAAAAGACGCTGTGCGTCCCCCGGCGGGACGAGCGATACTACGTATCGCTATAATCTGCACCGAAAACCCCTACCACAAAGAGCAATACTGCGCCTCGCTATAACGGCCACAAAAAAAACTATAAAAGCCCAAATAAAAGATACTGCGCCCCGCTAAACGTTCCCTAAAAACAATTACCGGCTCTGCGCCCAATACTTCGCCACGCCCTAAAAAGTTTACCCGAGCTTTGGGCTCGGGTAAACAACTCCTCAGAATCCGAAGCCGCCCTACTTTTTCAATCCCCCGCACTCTGTCAAGAGCGTCTCCATCTGCCCCTGCAACTCCTGCGCCGCCCGCCCCGCAGCCTCCGCAAAGTCGCGACCGGACGAAGCATAGATAATCCCGCGCGAAGAGTTGACCAGCAACCCGCACCGTTCGTTCATTCCATACCGCGCCACCTCTTCGAGCGATCCACCCTGCGCCCCGACCCCCGGAACAAGCAGGAAATGGTCCGGCACGATCGCCCGCACGCGTCGCAACTCCTCAGCCCGCGTAGCCCCGACCACATACATCGTGTTATCCTCCGTCCCCCAGTCGCGCGAACGTTTCAGCACCCGTTCGTAGAGCATCTCGCCGCCGTCGAGCCGCAACGTCTCGAAATCCTGCGCCGAAGCGTTCGAGGTCAACGCCAACAAAACCGCCCACTTCCCCGCATAAGCGTAGAACGGTTCGGCCGTATCGCTCCCCATGTACGGCGACAAAGTTACGGCGTCGAAGTCCATCTCCTGGAAAAACACCCGAGCATACATCTGCGACGTATTCCCGATGTCGCCCCGCTTAGCGTCAGCGATGATGAACTGCTCCGGATGGTTCTCCCGCAGATACCGAACCGTTTTCACCAACGCCCCCCAACCCTTCACCCCCGCTGCCTCGTAAAAAGCCAAATTCGGCTTGTAAGCCACACAATACGAAGCCGTTGCATCGATAATCGCCCGGTTGAACTCGAAAATCGGATCGTCGCTCCCCAACAAATGCTGCGGCAACTTTTTCAAATCGGTATCCAACCCCACACACAAAAAACTCCGCTTCATTCCGATCTGACGGTATAATTCCTGCGATGTCATATCTCTATAATTACTGTTGTTTTCTATTTACTTGGATTCGCCCCAAACCGCGACTCTCCAAGTCGCGCGGGCCTTTTTAATTCTAGAACATTCTTTGGCCGCGTGTCAGGCTTTTTGCTCCGTAATCAACCGCGACCTCCGGTCGCGCGGGTCGCCACCCCACGCGAAGCCCGGAATTATGCCGCTTGCGCGTCAAAGATTGCAGTCGCTTCCAGGCGTACGACCCAAATATTCTTTGCCCGTCGCCCGCGGGAATTTTATCTCAGTTTTGTTCTTGCGTCAGCGAAATTTCTCCGCGATCTCACCTTGTCGGGCCGGAGCTTCGCCCCGCGAAGGGACGCGCTGCGTCTCTTACTGGCAGCCTCTACCCTTATTCGCAAGCTCCGGCCCTTTTTGATTTCAAAACGTCTTTGCCCGCGCGCTGGCGGAAATCCTGTTCAAAAGCGATTCGTGCTTTTGAACGATTTCCTACCCCAGCAATCGCGCGCGGGTCATCTAACCGAGAAACCGTGTTCGACTGC
>JAIDFC010000126.1 GCA_029054535.1 Rikenella sp.
AGCGAGAACTGCGCTCCCGCGCGGGGCCGCGTGCTCGCGGCGAGCCGGCGATACTACGTATCGCTATAACATTCTAAAAACAGTCTCTGACCGCGCGCCGGAGAAATCCTTCTCAAAGAGAACCCGCAAAAAACAGGACGGGAGAACCCTCTCCGGTCTCCCGTCCCAAGATGCTCCGCGACAGAAGCCGCCCCTCATCGCCGCGCTCCTCCCCCCACCGCCTTTCGGATCAGGAAGTTTTTGAAATCCTCGTCCGCCACGAACACCTTCGCCGCCTTTTCCGCCGGCAATATCTGTCGGAACTTTCCGATATACTCCGCCGCAATGCGTCGTTCGGCATCCATAATCCCCAAGAGTTCTTTGAACTGCCGCTCCGCGACCTTTCCCTCGCGAATCATTCGGTGCAACTCCCCCCTTTGTCTTCCGACCTCTCGCCGTTCGTTCCAATAAGCGTTATACACCGGCCAGAACTTTTCCGATTCGGCCGGCGTCAGTTCGAGCATATCGGAAAAGAAGGCGATCTTCATGCTTCGGATCTCCTCTTTGTGATGAGGAGCCTTTTCCTGTTGGGGTCCGAAAGGTCCGTCGGGTCCCTGAGGCACCGCCGCTCTCGCCGCCGCCAGCGAGCAGATCAGCCCCGCGATCCACAGCCCCAGCATTCGAAAACGCAATCCGTGTCGTTCCATAGTTTCGTAGAAGTTATGATATAAACTGTATTTCAACGCTCCTGCGCACGCCCGATCATTCCGCCGCCTCCCCTTGGGTCAACGCCGCGAGGAGTTCCGTCCCCTCCCCCCCGTAACCGTACGTATCGAGGTATTCCGTAACCGCCTCGGCAAACAGAGTCCGCTGTTCGTCGCCCGTTCCGTCGTCGGCTGGGGTTTCGATGAAATAGGAGTCGAACTCTTCGAGGTCTTCGGTGTAGAGTCTGTAAACGGCCAGCATCTCCGATGTTTCGTTCTGTTGCTCCGCGATGAGTTCGCGTTGCCGGGCCCGATATCCCGTGAAATAGAACCCCGTCATCGCGAGCAAGACCAGGCATCCGAACGCCGTCGCGAATCCGGCCAACCCCCGCACGCGCCCCCAGAGCGTCGCCGACGAAGCGGCCGCCGTTTCGCCGGCGACCCGTTCCCGCAGCGTATTCCTCAACTCCGAGAAATAGCCGTCCGGCACCCGATACGGGTTCCCGTGCCTGAGTTTGTCGTCGGAAGTGTTCATGGTTCGATCCTCTGTTTATCGTGGTATTCACCGGGTTTGACGCACGACGACAAGTCGGGTTTAACGCGTCGCGAAACTATTTTTGCATTTCGGTTCTCATTCCGCCTCTTCAGGCTCTCCGAGCGAGATGCCGGCCCCGGCGACCTCTCTTCTCAGCCACTGTTCGACCTTCGCCACCGCGTGGTGATACGAGGCTTTCAAAGCCCCGACCGAGGTATCCAACACGTCGGACATCTGTTCATACGGCATCTCGTCCCAATAGCGCAGCGTAAAAACGGCCCTTTGTTTGGCGGGCAACCGTCCCACCGCCCGTGCCAATGCCCGTTCGGCAGCATCGCCGTCGAAGAGTCCCTCGCTGCCGACGATCCGGTCGAACGCCGCTCCGTTTTCGTCGTCCAGCGAGCTGAAGAGTCCGGCCCTCCGGCTCCGCAACAAGCTCAGCGACTCATTGACGGCGATGCGATACAACCAGGTGAAGAGTCCCGCCTCTCCCCGAAACCCTCCCACCGAGTTCCAGGCCTTGAGAAAGACGTTTTGAACGACATCATCGGCATCGTGGTGGCTGACGACGATCTTCCGGACGGTCCAATAGATCCGCCGGCTGTATCGGTCGACCAGCTCCACGAAAGCCGCCTCTCGCACCTCGTGTTCCGAAGCGCGGAGTTGTTCGAGCAATTGTATGTCGTCTGTTTTGGACACTTTTCTCTGACTGGGTTCGATTCCGACCGTCCCTCTTCTTTTTTCCGCTGCTTTCGATCTGCGGTACGTTGTCTGCTATTTTCTATCCGCCGCTTTCCCCGCCGTTATTGCGGTTGGCTTTCCGGCTCTTTTTCCGTCCGGTTTTACGGCTGTTTTCGGTCCGACAGGTCGTCCCCGATCGGCCGACCCGTTTAATTTCGAAACAAATCCGAATCGCAACTTGCAATCTGCGACTGAAAGGCGCGCGACCTCTGCCGGCGTCTGTCGATCTGCAAGTCGAATCGCTCCGAAGACCGTCGACCACAGGAATCCTCCGTGATCTCCTTTTGTCAACCCGGAGCCACCCCAGGCGGAGGGCCGAACTTTCGCTACGCTCATTCGTCCGCTCCGCGGGCTGCGACCTTGTTCGCCATTCTCCTGAAACAAACCGCGACCTCCGGTCGCCCGGGTCGCCGCCACCCATCGGCTGGCTCGGGTGCAACATTTCAATATTCTCTCTCCGAACGTCGCCCGCGGGAATTTCATAAAGATTTCGCCAAGTGCGAAACTTTTGAAATTCCTACTTAGGCGGGCGGGCGACG
>JAIDFC010000127.1 GCA_029054535.1 Rikenella sp.
TCGATGTCTGCCCCGTACCGCAGGCACAGCCAGAGCCTGTTGGATGCTCAAGGGCGGATTTGCCAAATATAGTAGTATCTTTGAGAGTCGTATGGGAAAAGTCAAGATACTGAAGGCCTCGGCCGGGTCGGGAAAGACCTATCGGTTGGCCTACGAATATATCAAGGGCGTGGTACGCGACCCGTCGCTGTATCGGGAGACGCTGGCCGTTACGTTCACCAACAAGGCGACCGAGCAGATGAAGCGGCGGATCGTCGAGAGTCTGCATGCCTTGGCGGCCGCTCCCGAGACCGCTCCGGCGGAGGGCGACAACGTAACCTACCTAGACGAGCTGATCCGAGAGACCGGTTTGTCGCGGAGCCGCATCGTGCGGAACGCCGCACAGGCCCGGACGATGATCCTGCACGACTATTCGCGGTTCGCCGTGTCGACCATCGATAAGTTTTTTCAGCGGGTGGCCCGAGCCTTTTTCCGGGAGTTGGGGCTGGACTTCGACTACACCGTGGAGATCGATCGCGATTGGGTGTTGGAGGCGGCCGTGGACCGGCTGTTGGAGCGGACTGCCGTCGATCCGGATTTGCGGCAGGCGGTGGATCGGTTGGTGGACGAACGGGCCGAGCAGGGGAAGGGGTGGGATGTGCGTCCCGACATTGTGCGGATCGGAGCCGAGTTGTTCCGCGAGGGGTATGTGGCGAATCCGAACGGAGCGGAACGGATTCGGGAGGTTTATCGGTCGATCGTGCAGGATATCGGGGTGCGGTTCGAAGCGGTGCGGCGGGCTGCGGTCGAAGCGACCGAGACGATCGGTGCGGCGGGACTCGAACCGGCCGACTTTTTTCAGGGGAATCGCGGTTTTGTCGGTCATTTGCTCCGACAGGCCGGAAGCGACAAGCCGTTGCCCTACGGGTCCTATTTTCAGCAGGCGACCGAGAGCGCCGAGGCGTGGGTCGGAAAAAAATCGTCGGTTCGCGATCGGATTCTGGCTCTGGAATCGGTTCTGATGCCGCTGCTCAGGGAGGTGCGCGAGGGAATCGATACTCTGATCACGGACGGCAATTCGTGCGAGCTGGTGGGCGACAAGTTGGAGCGGAGTCTGTTGCTGACGCAGCTGGAGCGGGAGGCGAAAGCCGTGTCGGCCGAACAGAACCGGGTGATGATCCACGAGACGGCCGCCCTGATCCACCGGTTGGTGGAGGGGAACGACGCGCCGTTTATCTACGAGAAGGTGGGAAATGCCTACTCGCGGTATATGATCGACGAGTTTCAGGACACCTCGGACAAACAGTGGATGAATTTCGTGCCGCTGTTGGACAACGCGCTGGCGGCGAACGACGGCGAGCGGGTGATGCTGATCGGCGACGTGAAGCAGTCGATCTACCGTTGGCGGGGGGGCGACTGGCGGATTTTGGGGTACGAGGCCGACGAACACTTCGCCGGTGCGCTGGCCGAGGCCGAACCGATGGATACGAACTGGCGCAGCGAACGGAACGTAGTCGAGTTCAACAACGGTCTGATGCGTCGCGTGGTGGAGCGGGCGACCGACGAACTGGCGAATTTTCTGGAGCCTGCGCCGCCGGCGTTGAGGCCCCTGGCCGAGATTCTGAGGCGGTCGTACGAGGGGTTTGAACAGCGCGCCGCCCCGGGCAAGATGGCTCGCCAGGCCGAGGGGTATGTCGAGGTCGTGCCGGCGGATCGCGACCGGATCGGCGGGCTGATCGTCGACCGGGTGGCCGATATGCTGGACCGGGGCTATGCGTTGCGGGATATCGCGGTGCTGGTGCGAAACAACTACGAGGCGCCGGTGGTGGCGGACCTCCTCCTGGAGGCGGGTCATGCGATCGTCAGCCAGGAGGCCCTTCTGCTCGGCGGATCGCCCGTCGTGGGGTTCGTGATGGCGGTCTTCGCGCTGTCGGCGACCCCTGGGGATTCGGTGGCGAGAGCCCAGTACAACGCCTTTCTGGGGCGGGCCTACGGAGCGGAACTCGCGGACGAGGAGCGCGACTTTCTGGCCGGGCTGCTGCGCAGCGCGCTGACCGAGAGCTTCGAACGGATCCTGGCCCGTTACCGGCTGGGCGAACGACAGGATGCCGTGTCGTATCTTCAGGCTCTGTACCAGGTGGTGATCTCGTACAGCAAGCAGACGATCTCGGACGTGCCGCTGCTTTTGGAGTGGTGGCGCGAGAACGGGGCCAAAAAGACGATCTACCTGCCGTCGGAGCAGGACGCGATCACGATCATGACGGTCCACAAGGCGAAAGGGTTGGAGTTTCCTTGCGTGCTGATTCCGTTTTGCGACTGGGACCTGTTGCCCAAATCGACCGGAGCCGGGACGACGCTCTGGGTCGAGGCTCAGGGCGACGATGCGGGGCGGTTTGTCGAACTGGGACCGGTGCCGGTGGGGTACAAACAGCTGATGGCGAACTCGCACTTTGCGGCAGATTACTATCGGGAGAGCGTTTATGCGCATGTGGACAACCTGAACTTGCTTTACGTGGCCTTGACGCGGGCCGAACGGGAATTGTACGTGATGTACGATCCGGCGGCACGGGGTACGACGAGGGTCTCGAAGTTGATTGACGCTGTCCTGCCGTCGTTCGAGGCTCTGCGGTGCGAGGCTCGTCCTTTGCCGGAGGGGGCGGGCGAGGAGCGATACTATGCTTTCGGGACGAAGAGCGAAGCGCCGCAGCGGGGGGGAGGAGCGATCGGGAACGAGGGCGAGGAGCGAAGCATCGTGCTGGAGTGTTTTCCGGCGCACGAGGCGGGGCAACGGGTGCGGGTGCGTTGGTCGTCGGATCGTTACTTCGGGCAGGACCGCGAGGCGGTATCGCCGCGGCGGTACGGGGTGCTGATGCACCGGCTGTTCGAGCTGACGGCTTCGCCGGAGGGGGTGGACGAGGCGCTGGTCCGGATGCGGGTGGCGGGCGA
>JAIDFC010000128.1 GCA_029054535.1 Rikenella sp.
AACCGCGAGGGGACCACGATCGTGATGGTAACCCACTCGCAGCGCGACTCGACCTATGCGCATCGGATCATCAACCTGTTGGACGGTCAGATCGTCGATAGCGTCAAGAACAACTTGTAGCGGACTTTCTTTCGCCGCAGGAACAGCAGGTCTCTTAGGAGACCTGCTGTTTTTTATGGAGTTAGAGGTAGAAACAGGCTCTCGCCCGCCCATCGCGGGCACGCGCGGCCGGGGATACAAACGAAAAAACGCTTCGGGGCGACATCCGAAATGGGCTGTCGTTGCGTCTATTGATTGAAGAGCGTCCGGATTTCGGCCGGGTCTACCCCGAGTTCCCCGCAGGCTGCGACCCGGTGCCGCTCGGCACTCGAATCGGGCAGCCTCTAAGCCTCCGCAGGTGTCGGCCTGAAAGGACAAGTCGGCGCAAGGCCGAACACGAGAGTCCGCAAACCGCACCGCAGACTGCGGTCGGCAAGGCCCACGATTCGCAGAATCGCCCACCGAATCGCCCCGATGAAAAAAAAACTATCTTTATAGTTTATGTCCCGGAGATTATTTTTATCTTTGAGACAGTCGAAGAACCACCTTAATTCAGAGAGAGTCATGATGAAACGTACGATGCTGCTGTGCCTGACGATTTTGGGGACAGCCGTTGCAAAAGCCGCCGGAGATCGGCTTCCGGAGAGCCTGATCGGGAACTGGAGCTCCACAGATGGGAGCCAGCGATGGAGCTACGGTTTTTACCCCACTGTAGCGGTTTGGCAAAACGCCTTTTGGGAGTACGCCGGGACCCAGATCAAAGGAAAGACGACCGAGATTCGGCTCCGCGAACGCGGCGGGGCGGGAAGAGAAGCCACGCTGTACGCCCGGTGGGAAGCTAAGGACAGCACGGCCCGGATCGGGGAGTCGCCCAAACGACTTATACCGTACAGCCGGGGGATCGTGTCCGACCCGTCGTATCGGATTCCAGTGGCCGAAGACCCGGACTATCCGGCCGGCGACACCCTGTTGCACGGCGGGACGGCTGTGGTGCGGGGGTACCTGATCGGCTATGCGCCGGAGAGCATGCCGCAGAACATCAAGATCAATCCGTGGAATGTGGTTACCAGCGAATCCGTTCCGGCTGTCGGCGAGATCGCGCCCGACGGGACCTTCGAAGCGCAGGTGGAGGTGGGACACCCGTTGCAGTGCCAGATTTCGCTGGCCAGGGTCTTTTACGACGACCTCTACCTCGAACCGGGGGATACGCTGATGGTCTGTTACGACCTCGCCCGTTGGACCTTTCATCAGTCGTCGCCCCAGTCGCGCTACATGGGGACCAACGGCCGGGTGAACCACGAACTGAACCGACTCCGGCAGCTCTACCTGCCGTTCGGCGGTTCGGAATATGAGCACCTGATTGCCCTGTCGCCGGATAGCGCGCTGCAATGGGCGGCCGAACGGGTGGCGGCGGATTCGGCGGCGACGGCGGCCTACATCGCAGCCAACGGAATCAGTCGCAAGGGGGCTTTTCTGGCGCGGTGGACGTCTCAGGTGCTTTATGCCGCGCTGGCAGGGGACTATGCCATGGATCGGGAACAGGAAAATCCGGTCGATACGGCCTTTTTCGACTTTTTCCGTCGGCTGCCGCTGAACGATCCTCGGTTGTTGGGGGTGAGACAGTACGAGTTCATGATAAACCGCCTGGAGTTCTGCCCGATCTATCATCGGTCGAGAGGAATCGAATACCGAGACTTGCTTCGGGCCGGGTTCGAGATCGCGCCGGACGATTTGCTCCGCTTCGACAGCTTGGAACGGAACCTATATGCGGTGCCGGGGGACAGTGCGGCGACGGTCGAAGCGATCCAGGCGGCCTGGAAAAAGTTGGAAAAATACAACTCGTCATTCATGACCCTCAAACGGTTGCAGACGAACGACTGGATTTATCAGAAGGGACAAGAATATTGGGATGTACCGATGCCGTTCCTGAACGACCTGATCGCAGCACGACAGTTGCATAGCTCTTTCAATGGCCCGTACAAGTACTTTATTCCGAACCGCTATTGGGCGCAGATACTCGGCCGGTTCTCGACACCGGCTATCATCGAGACGCTGCTCGATGCCAACGATGCGCTGCGTCCGGTGCCGGTGGTGGCGTCGCAGGGGCCGTACGTTCCGTCGGATCGGGCCGAACGGCTGTTGGACAGCCTGCTGCGAGAGCATCGGGGGCGGGCGGTCTTCGTGGATTTCTGGGCCACGAGCTGCGGACCGTGCCGACGGGGGATGATAGATAGTTGGAAAGTCAAAGAGGAGCTGGCCGGCCAGCCGGTGGATTTCGTCTACATCACCTCGACGGATCAGTCGCCGGAGCGGGTGGCGGCGGAGTTTATCGAGAAAAACAAGATTACGGGTCGGCAGATTCGGTTGCGGCCGGAGGAGTGGAACATTCTGTCGGCCAAGTATCGGATCAGCGGGATTCCGCACTACATGATCGTGGGGGCGGACGGTCGGGTGGTCGATCCGCATTTCCGGGGCTACAGCAGTCAGGTGATCGTCCCGGCGTTGCTGAAAGCGGCGGGAGCGACAGCGGAGGAGTAAGGGCGCTTTTGTCTGCTTCCTGTTGTTTTGCAGGCTGCGGCGTTGTTCTGTTGGCTTGTTGGGCGAGAATGTGAGTCGTTCTCAAGGTGGCGGCGGTTCGCGCGACTCTCCGAGTCGCGATTTCTCAATTCGGCAACAGATCCGGTTCGCGCTTGACCGGGCAAGAAAACCGCGATCTTCGATCGCTCGGCCCGCAGCCCTCCCCCGGCGGAGGGCCGAAAGTTCGCTACGCTCATTCGGCCGCTCCGCGAGCTGCGGCCCTTTTAACTCCGAAAAAAGTTGCATTTCGCCACCAACCGCGCCCAGCGGTGCGCGTGGGCCGGAGCCATCCTGCTTCGCCTCATTCGGCCTGTCGCCCACTCCTCGAGCGGCTTCGCCGCTGGGCGACAGGGCCGGCAACCCGAAGGGTTGCATTGGGATGAAGCACGACTTTTCCTCGACAACCGCGCCGTAAGGTGCGCGGGCCGGAGCTTCGCAACCTCCGGCCCTTTTAATTCCCAAGCCGGGTTTGTCCGCGCGCCTCCTTTTATACGAGCCGCCGACAGCGGGAAGCCTTTGGGACCAAGACTGCCAGTAAAACACCCGAAGGGTGCGCCACCGCGTGGGGTGGCGGGGGCTCGACCGCACACTGGGCGGGATTTCCGAACCTCTGCACTCTTGTTTTGACCGCACGCCGGGCATTTCCCTAAGCGCAATAAACCGCGACTAAAAGTCGCGCGGATCGCCGCCATCCCCCTGCGGCGGGACGGTGCCGCTCGGCACTCGAAAACTGGACTTTGCTCGGAAACCTTCGCTGGCGGCAATCCGAGACCACTGAAAAATCCGCCGCAGCC
>JAIDFC010000129.1 GCA_029054535.1 Rikenella sp.
TCTCTTGGGCGGCCTGGTCCGTTTTGTTAACGAGACCGGTTGTATGTCTCTCCGGTGTTGTTGCTGGCCGGTTTCCTGTTTGAGATCTACGCCATCATGTACCGGCCGAAGCAGGCGGCCGATAAGACGACCCGATAACGCGGAGTATGGGAACGATAGATGCTATTTTGCTCGGTTTGCTCCAGGGGTTGACCGAGTTTTTGCCCGTGAGCTCGTCCGGGCATTTGGTGCTTTTGGCGCGCATCCTCGGGGTCGATAATCCCGATAACAATACTACGTTCGCCATTCTGGTGCATGCCGCGACGGTGCTGGCTACGATTACGGTGTTTTGGGGCGAGATCGTACGGCTGGTGAGGGGCGGATTGACCTTTCGGGTCAATGCCGAGACGAGGTACCTGTTCCGGATCGCCGTGTCGATGGTTCCGATCTTGATCGTCGGGCTCTTTTTCAAAGACCGGGTCGAGGCGTTGTTCGGTAGCGGAGTGCGGTTTGTCGGGTGCATGCTTTTCGTAACGGCCGGGTTGTTGCTGCTCACCCACCTGATCCGACAGAAAAAAGAGGGGCGGAATATCTCGGTTCGGGATGCTTTCGTGATCGGACTGGCACAGGCTGTGGCGGTGATTCCGGGGATCTCGCGGTCGGGGGCGACGATTGCGACGGGGATGTTGCTGGGGGACGATCGAACTCAGCTGGCCAAGTTCTCGTTCCTGATGGTGCTGGTGCCGATCCTGGGCGAGGCTTTTCTCGACCTGCTCAAGGGCGAGTTCGCGCCGGGGGCTGCGGGGATATCGGGGTATGCGCTGGCGGCGGGATTCCTGGCGGCGTATCTCTCGGGGTTGTTCGCTTGTAAGGTGATGATCCGGATCGTCAGCCGCGGGAAATTGTGGTGGTTCGCCCTTTATTGTGCGGTGGCGGGGACGGCGGCGATTATTCTGGGGTAATTCATAATTCATGGTTGCGGGCTGAGTGGTTATGGCTGAAAATCTGTTGGAAAAGCTGGGGCCGGACTATCCTTTCGAGGAGGGGGCGGTCCTCCCGATCGATAAACCGATCGGGTGGACCTCTACGGATGTGGTGCGCAAGGTCCGGACGCTGATGCGGCGGCTCGGCTACCGGAAAATCAAGGTCGGACATGCCGGAACGCTCGATCCGTTGGCTACAGGGGTGCTGTTGGTTTGTGTGGGGCGTGCCACGAAACGGGTGGACGAGTTGCAGGCCGAGGAAAAGGAGTATCGGGCGACGGTCGAACTGGGGGCTACGACGCCGAGTTATGACCTGGAGCATCCGGTCGACGCGCGTTATCCGTGGCAGCACATCACGTGCCAAGGGGTCGAAGAGGTGTTGCGCGGCTTTGTCGGCGAGCAGGAGCAAGAGCCGCCGGTCTATTCGGCCAAAAAACTCGAGGGGCGACGGGCTTACGAGTATGCGCGGGAGGGCGAAGAGGTGCGGATGCGCAAGGCGCTGATTACGATCTACGAGGCGCAGCTCGAAGCCTGCGGCTTGCCCGACGAACCGAAGGTCGAGGTGCGTATAACGTGCAGCAAGGGGACCTACATCCGCTCTTTTGCCCGGGACCTGGGTCTGAGGTTGGCGAGCGGTGCCCATCTCGTGGGGTTGCGTCGCTTACGAAGCGGAGGATTTACGGTCGAACAATGCCTCGATCTCCGACTGCTCGAGACGAAATTAACCCCATCTCGAAATAATCCTGAAACAAATTCGCATTAATTCCGTATATATCTTTATATTGTTCTTTTTGGAACGGTTGAGCGAAGAGCCGCCAGTTTTGTTGGGCTTTTTACGCTCTTGACTCCGGCAGCCCGTTGCCCACCGCGGGGCCCCGTTGGGGCTTTTGTCGGGGTTCTCTCAGCCTTATTTGGCGGGACCTCGGCCGGCCGACGCGTTCGCGCCACGGCGGCCGGCCTTTATTAGGATAGATGCAATCCCGCGCGCCTTGCTTAAGTAGCGAAATACGCCGTTTCAATGAGAATTGAAACGGATGAATTTCGCAGGCGCGCGGTCTGAGAATGTTTTTAGAACGGTAAAGCGATACGTAGTATCGCAAGCCCGCCGCGGGCACGCGGGGCCGCGCGGCCTGAGCGCGTCTGACACGGTTTTGGAGCGCGCCCGCCTAAGAAGCGAAATACGCCGTTTCAACGGGTAGTTGAAACGGATGGATTTCGCAGGCGCGCGGCCAGAGCTGGTAGGGTAGAGACTGCCAGGTTCGAGTGCCGAACGGCCCCGTCGCCCGCCCGCCTAAGAGGGGAATTTCGCTCGTTTTGCGGGAGCAAAATCGAGATGAAATTCCCGCGGGCGACGGACAAAGCAAGAGTGCAAAGGTTCGGAAACCCCGCCCTGCGGGCGGGCGAGCCACCGCCACCCCGCGCGGTGGCGAGCAACTTCGTCGGTGCTCGTTGCTCTTTCCGCTGTCGGCGGCTCGGATAAAAGGAG
>JAIDFC010000013.1 GCA_029054535.1 Rikenella sp.
ACGGCAGTTGCTCCGAGGGAAATCTTTGTAGGGGTGCCTGCGGAGCACATGGATAACGGCGCGCAGCGACGTAATCCTCTCCGTCGTTCCTATTATAGTTAGGGTCCCGCCGGGAGGCGATGGATAAAGACGCCGCAAGGCGGATTAATCCTCTCCGCCAAACAAAGAGAGGTGTGCATCAAAAACAATGTAATCCTCTCCGCCGTTCCTCAAAAAAAGTCCGGTCGGAAAACGTTGCTTATGTCGCGGCGGCGGACCGAAACAGATATTAAAGAAAATACACAAGCGGAAGTAGCTCAGTCGGTAGAGCATTAGCCTTCCAAGCTAAGGGTCGCGGGTTCGAATCTCGTCTTCCGCTCTTCGAATAAAGAAGAAGCAAACAACAACAATTAAAAACGCTAATAACCCATGGCAAAAGAAAAATTCGACCGGTCGAAACCGCATGTGAACATCGGTACCATCGGCCACGTAGACCACGGTAAAACCACGCTGACGGCTGCTATCACGACCGTGTTGGCGAAGAAAGGTCTCTCGGAACTCCGTTCGTTCGACTCGATCGACAACGCTCCGGAAGAAAAAGAACGCGGGATCACGATCAACACCTCGCACGTCGAATACTCGACCGCAGGTCGCCACTATGCACACGTGGACTGCCCGGGCCACGCCGACTATGTGAAGAACATGGTAACCGGTGCCGCGCAGATGGACGGTGCGATCCTGGTGGTGGCTGCTACGGACGGTCCGATGCCGCAGACCAACGAACACGTGCTGTTGGCTCGTCAGGTGAACGTGCCGCGTATCGTTGTCTTCCTGAACAAATGCGACATGGTCGACGACCCGGAAATGCTCGACCTCGTCGAACTCGAAGTGCGCGACCTGCTCAGCAAATACGAATTCGACGGCGACAACACCCCGATCATTCGCGGTTCGGCTCTCGGTGGCTTGAACGGCGAAGCGCAGTGGGAAGAAAAAATCATGGAATTGATGGATGCGGTCGATACCTACATCCCGATTCCGCCGCGCGATAACGAAAAACCGTTCCTGATGCCGGTCGAAGACGTCTTCTCGATCACCGGTCGTGGTACGGTGCTCACCGGTCGTGTCGAAACCGGGGTCATTCATGTAGGGGACGAAGTCGAAATCGTCGGCTTGGGCGAAAAGGCTAAGAAATCGGTTTGTACCGGTGTCGAAATGTTCCGCAAACTCTTGGATGAAGGGGAAGCAGGGGACAATGTCGGCCTCTTGATGCGCGGTATCGACAAGAAAGAAGTGAAACGCGGTATGGTGGTTGCCAAACCGGGTTCGATCACTCCGCATACCAAGTTCAAGGCTGAGGTCTACATCCTGAAGAAGGAAGAAGGGGGTCGGCACACGCCGTTCCACAACAAATATCGGCCGCAGTTCTACCTCCGTACGTTGGACGTTACCGGGGAAGTGCAGTTGCCGGACGGCGTTGAAATGGTGATGCCGGGCGACAACGTTACCATCACGGTGGAACTGATCTATCCGGTGGCTATCAACGTCGGGCTCCGTTTCGCGATCCGCGAAGGTGGTCGGACGGTAGGGGCAGGGCAGATTACCGAAATCATCGCGTAATTGCGCACTGCGGACTTTCGGGGCCTTTCCCTACTGCGCCCGCTTTGAGGCGGAAGAGAGGAAACCCGGAAGAACCTCGATAAATAGGGCGGTACCGATTCCGTACCGCCTTTTTACAGGGGTGTAGTTCAAGGGCAGAATAGCGGTCTCCAAAACCGTTGATGGGAGTTCGAATCTCTCCACCCCTGCCACTCGATTTTTACAGATAGACTACTGTTTCGCTTCTACACAACAGTAGTCTTAATTTAGTTTTAGAGATGAAAAAAATCTACTTCTTTCTTTGCGCTCTGTTTCTGATGGGCGCTGCCTCTGTCGGACAGGCTTCCGCTAAGAGGATCACCATTCTGTACGGTAACGGACCGGAGTTTCAGAAAATGTACAACCTGCCGGATTCGCTGACTTCGGAAGAGGGGAATCCGTTGGAATTCGGGATCACGTTTGAACAGTTCTCCTTGTTCTACGTGCCGATCTGGAACTACGGGGAAAAGGAATGGGCCGTTTATGATGCGAAAGCGAGAACGATCTATACGCTGGACGAAGAGACCTTGGCCGAGTTCGGGGATGATTACGGTTGGGATGTGGCGAAGATGCCGGCCCTCTCGTTCTGGAATGCGATCGGCGGGAAATTGGTGCTGTTGTTGGTTTTGGGGGCGATAGGCGGGTTCCTGCTCTGGAAAAAAGCCCAGGAAGAGAACGCAAAGGCCGAAGACAACGACTAACCTGGGTCTGAGATGCCTCGGGGCGCGCTCGGACTGAACCGACCTCGCGAGACACATCTCGGAAGAAGAGAGAACGAACGATGAAAAATACTTACGTTAAAGAAGCCTATAACGAGCTGGTCCACAAAGTAACCTGGCCGAGCTGGAGCTCGCTCCAGAACAGTGCGATCGTGGTGATGATCGCGTCGCTGATCTTGGCGCTGGTCGTGCTGGCGATGGATATCAGCTTCGAGACGATCATGAAAGGGATTTACAGCATTCTGTATTAATCTTTTTCGCTCGCTCGATGCACCCCGCGCTCTCTCCGGAGAGGCGGAATAGGTTTTATAAGTATGGATTTAAGTTAGCACTGGCGCGAAATGAGCAACGGAGAAAAACCGGTCATGGAATGGTACGTCGTACGTGCCATCGGCGGTAAGGAGAAAAAGGTCAAAGAGTATCTCGAATCCGAGATCCGCACTTTGCACCTCGAAGACTATATCGCCCAGGTGCTGATTCCGACCGAAAAAGTCTACCAGGTACGTAACGGGAAAAAGATTACGAAAGAACGAATCTCGTATCCGGGTTACGTCTTGGTTCAGGCCGCCCTGGTGGGCGAAATACCGCATATCTTGCGGAATGCACCGAACGTGCTCGGTTTTCTGAGCGATACCAAGGAGTCTTCCTTGCAGGCCACACCTCTCAGGCCGCAGGAAGTAAGTCGTATCTTGGGTCGGGTGGACGAGCTGGCCACGCAGGAGGAGGCGAACGAAACTCCTTACGTGGAAGGCGAATCTGTCAAGGTGATCGACGGACCTTTTGCTTCCTTCGTCGGCACCATCGAGAAAGTCGATAACGAACGGAAAAAATTGCAGGTTTCCGTCAAGATATTCGGGCGTAAAACTCCGATGGAACTGAGTTTTATGCAAGTTGAAAAAGAGTAGTAACACGATTTTTTAGACGCGCAATTATGGCCAAAGAAGTTGCAGGTTTCATCAAGCTGCAAATCAAAGGCGGTGCGGCGAATCCGTCGCCGCCCGTAGGGCCTGCCTTGGGGTCCAAGGGGGTCAATATCATGGAGTTCTGCAAGCAGTTCAACGCTAAAACGCAGGACAAGGCTGGAAAGGTTCTGCCGGTGGTGATTACGGTGTACAGCGATAAGTCGTTCGACTTTATCGTTAAGCAGCCGCCGGTGGCCGTTCAACTCAAAGAAGCTGCCAAGATTCAAAGCGGGTCGGCGGAGCCGAATCGTAAGAAAGTGGCTTCGGTGAGCTGGGAACAGATCGAGGCGATCGCCAAGGAGAAGATGGAGGACATGAACTGCTTTACCGTCGAATCCGCTATGCGGATGGTGGCCGGGACTGCCAGGAGTATGGGGATCAATGTAACCGGTGAATTTCCGAACAACAATTAATGGTGGGGAGGATAGTACGCTATGAAATTGACGAAAAATAGAAAAGCAGTCCTCGCCAAAGTGGAACCGGGTAAGGTACATAAGGTCGAAGAGGCGGCTGCCTTGTTGAAAGAGATTACGTTTACGAAATTCGACGCGTCGGTGGATATCGACGTACGGCTCGGGGTCGATCCGCGGAAAGCCAACCAGATGGTGCGCGGGGTGGTAACCTTGCCGCACGGGACGGGGAAGACGGTGCGGGTTTTGGTGCTCTGCACGCCGGATAAGGAGGCGGAAGCGACTGCTGCCGGAGCGGATTTCGTCGGCCTCGACGAATACGTCGAAAAGATCAAAGGGGGGTGGACCGATGTCGATGTGATCATCTGTACGCCGAATGTCATGGCCAAGGTGGGGGCGCTGGGACGTGTCCTCGGGCCGCGCGGCTTGATGCCGAACCCGAAGACCGGGACCGTTACCATGGAAGTCGGAAAGGCTGTCGAAGAGGTCAAGGCCGGGAAAATCGACTTCAAGGTCGATAAGTTCGGGATCGTGCATACCTCGATCGGGAAAGTGTCGTTCGACGCTAAGCAGATCGAAGAAAATGCACGGGAGTTCTTGCGGACCATCCTGAAACTCAAACCGGCGGCGGCTAAGGGGACTTACGTCAAGAGTATTTACCTCTCCACGACGATGAGCCCGGGGGTGCAGATCGATGCCAAGTCGATCGACTAATCGACTAACTACTTAAGAAACTGAGAGATGAGAAAGGAAGAAAAATCCGAAGTAATCAAGAGTTTAGCCGATCAGCTCGGAACATATACCCATTTCTATTTGGCCGATATCTCGGGGATGAACGCGGAACAGACCGCTGCGCTGCGGAAAAGCTGCTTCGAGAAGGAGATCAAGTTGATTGTGGTGAAGAATACCTTGCTGGGCAAGGCGCTCGAACAGACCGGAAAGGCCGATGCCGAACTGGTGAGCGTGCTGGAAGGTTCCACTTCGATCATGTTCTCCAACACCGGGAATGCACCGGCTAAGTTGATCAAGGCTTTCCGGAAGGACAAGGGCGGAGATAAACCGATGCTCAAGGCGGCGTATGTCGACGAATGCGTTTACATGGGGGAAACCTCGTTGGATGCGCTGGTCAATATCAAGTCGCGCGAGGAACTGATCGGGGATATCATCACGCTGCTCCAGTCGCCGGCAAAGAACGTCGTTTCGGCGCTTCAGGGGGCTGCGGGCGGAAAGATCTCCGGCTTGGTCAAGGCGCTGGAAAATCGGGCGCAGTAACGACGACTACTTTGACTTTCGGACGGGTATTTTTCCAACCGCTTTTTACGGCGGCATAAATGGCCCTCCGCAAAGATTACTTCAAACAAAAACCCGTTTGTAACCCGAAGAAGAGGGGCGCGATCCGATTAGGCTCCGTTATTCGGCCGGTGGCAGGCACGGGGGCGGCGCAACAAATCGCCAGGGGATCGATCACCTGAACCTTTTTGGGTGGCGATACCTACCGTGCGGGTCGGGAACCGAAAGGTAGCGGTAAGATCCCTCGGAAGGAAGCAAACAAGCAATTTAATAACTTTTCAAAACAATAACCAAGATGGCAGACATCAAAGCACTGGCTGAAGAGCTGGTAAACCTGACCGTAAAAGAAGTAAACGAACTCGCTACGATCCTCAAAGACGAGTATGGTATCGAACCGGCAGCTGCTGCTGTTGCTGTTGCGGCTCCGGCTGCGGGCGGCGCTGAAGGCGGTGCGGCTGAAAAAAGCTCGTTCGACGTGATCCTCAAATCGGGTGGTCAGGCGAAATTGCAGGTCGTTAAAGTGGTGAAAGAACTCACCGGCCTCGGCTTGAAAGAAGCTAAAGACCTCGTAGACGGTGCACCGAAAGCTGTGAAAGAAGGCCTTTCGAAAGAAGAAGCGGAATCGCTGAAAGCTCAGCTCGAAGAAGCGGGTGCCGAAGTCGAACTGAAATAGTTCCGACGAACGGGTTTCTCCGAAGAGTCTCTCTGTGATTTCGAGGTATTCTCTTGAAATCCAGGTCTTTGGAGACAAGAAACGGTGTAAGGCTCACTTTGCGTGGGCTTTGCACCTTTTTGTGGTTTTAATTCCTCCTTTTTTTCGTTCCTTGACGATTGGTCGGAATGGTCGGTCATTGGCTACTGTGTCTGACTGTTCTCTTTGTGAACAAAGAGAACCAGAAAAACTTTCGGGAATGCTTCGCATTCCATGGGCTGCCGTAGTCAAGAGCCTTTGGTCTTTATATTGGGGCCGAGGGATTCTTTTTGAGCGCGCCCAAAAGGTTTAGTTCGCATTAAGGGCGCGCCTAAAAGAACCCCGGCCCAAGCAAATAGGCCAGAGCATTAGATTGCGGAGCCTAAGGTAGAGCGTAGCTGTCGGAAGTCTTTTGGGTCCCTTTTCTTCAGAACTGGGCAGC
Source organism: Rikenella sp. (assembly GCA_029054535.1). Taxonomy (GTDB): domain Bacteria; phylum Bacteroidota; class Bacteroidia; order Bacteroidales; family Rikenellaceae; genus Rikenella. The sequence continues at coordinate 6,129 of JAIDFC010000013.1, forward strand.
GTACCTCGCCAAAGCCGCTTGCGAGCTTTGGCGAGGTAGCACGAGGAAGCCGTTAGGCAAAACAAGCGCAGCGCAGTTAAAAAGAACAGTACCCGCACGTAGCCAAAGAATAAACTATTTCGATCAGTAGTCAAAGGACGAAAGGAAGAGGAAATACAAAAGATAACAGGCCCGTACAGGGCCGGGAGCAGAGTTGACCGCACCTCGGCTAAAGGGTTCGGGACAAGAAACACTCTCGGTCTGATCCGGAGGGGCCTGGGCAAATAGAAGATTCCGGAATTTTTAGCGCTGTCAGAACAAAATTTACTCATCACGTAAAGCGAAACATGCCAGCGAACAGCAAATCAACGGCTTCGGCTGCATCGGTTTCCGGTCGGAAGCCGCAGCGGATCAGCTTCGCCTCGTCGAACCTCAGGATGGACTATCCTGACTTTCTGGAGGTGCAGCTCAAATCATTCAAAGACTTTTTCCAGCTCGAGACAACCGCGGAGAATCGACTCGATGAAGGTTTGTACAAGGTCTTCATGGAGAATTTCCCGATTAATGACACGCGGAATAACTTCGTGCTGGAGTTCATCGACTACTACATCGACCCGCCGAGATACTCCATCGACGAGTGTTTGGAGCGCGGGTTGACCTACAGTGTGCCGTTGAAGGCGAAACTCAAACTGTATTGCACCGACCCGGAGCACGAGGATTTCGATCCGGTGGTTCAGGACGTATATTTTGGGGCGGTTCCATACATGACGCCGCGGGGGACCTTCGTTATCAACGGGGCCGAACGGGTTATCGTGTCGCAGCTGCATCGGTCGCCGGGGGTGTTCTTCGGACAGAGCATGCACTCCAATGGGACGAAGTTGTATAGTGCCCGGATTATTCCGTTCAAGGGTTCGTGGATCGAGTTCGCGACGGACATTAATAATGTCATGTATGCCTACATCGACCGGAAGAAGAAGTTGCCGGTAACGACTTTGCTGCGGGCGATCGGCTTCGAGAGCGATCGGCAGATCCTGGAGATTTTCGACCTGGCGGATGAGATCAAGGTCAATAAGGCCAATTTGAAAAAGGCTGTGGGGCGGAAATTGGCGGCGCGGGTCTTGAAGTCGTGGACCGAAGATTTCGTCGATGAAGATACCGGCGAAGTGGTTTCGATCGAACGGAACGAGATCATCATCGACCGCGAGACCGTGCTGGGGGAAGAGCATATCGACGAGATTCTGGAGTCGGGAGAGAAGACCTTGTTGCTGCATAAGGAACAGGCCTCGGCGAGCGACTACTCGATCGTTTACAATACGTTGCAGAAAGACCCGTGTAATTCGGAGAAGGAAGCGGTGGTTTATATCTACCGCCAGCTGCGCAACTCCGAGCCGCCGGACGAGGCGACGGCAAGGGATGTGATCGACAAGTTGTTCTTCTCCGACAAGCGGTACGACTTGGGCGATGTGGGGCGGTTCCGGATCAATAAGAAACTGAACCTGGATATTCCGAGCGAGGTCAAGGTGTTGACTCGGGAGGATATGATCGCCATTATCAAGTACCTGATTCAGCTGATTAACTCGAAGACCGATGTGGACGACATCGACCACTTGTCTAATCGTCGGGTGAGGACCGTCGGGGAGCAGTTGGCTAATCAGTTCAGCGTCGGGTTTGCGCGGATGGCAAGAACCATTCGCGAGCGGATGAACGTGCGGGACAACGAGGTGTTTACCCCGGTGGACTTGATCAACGCCAAGACTTTATCCTCTGTAATCAATAGCTTCTTCGGGACCAACCAGTTGTCCCAGTTTATGGATCAGACCAACCCGCTGGCGGAACTTACTCATAAGCGGCGTTTGTCTGCGCTGGGGCCGGGGGGGCTGTCGCGGGCGCGGGCCGGGTTCGAGGTGCGAGACGTGCACTTTACGCACTACGGACGGTTGTGTCCGATCGAAA
>JAIDFC010000130.1 GCA_029054535.1 Rikenella sp.
CCCGAGGACGAAGTTTTCTTGCAAATACACTTCGCCCGGTAGACCCGGAACCGGCAGGCCAACAAAACGCCCAGCGGCACCTCTCCCTATTCCTGGAGGCAACGCAGCTGATAACCGTTTCCACGGCGAATGGAGTTGTTGGGGATGCTCCCGCTGTAGTTGAAACTCAGGAAGTAAGCAGAACTGCTTTCAGCAGGAGTCGATGTCGACCAACTGTACCCGGCGTCGCCGACATAACGCAACACACCATCGTTGCTGTGGCGGAAGCCCGGAGCCGGGTAAAACCCGGTGGGGAACGGTGTGGAGAAGTGAGGGGGGCAGTTCCTGTGGGGCACTGTGGCTGTCGTAGGATCGGTGTCAGACCGAACGACGCCTCGAGAGCGGAAAGCAAATCCCCGGTTTTAATCGATCGATTGAAACCGGGGATGAGGCGCGGGAAGAGAGGGCCAGTTACCATCGAACCGGATCGGACAGGAGGTTGCCGTCCGTGGCGTCTTCGGCGGTGAAAGTTGCGCTGCGATACTGGATGCAAAGCATCACGAGCGGTTCGGAGCCGTTGTTGCGGACCGTTCGTTGTCCTTGCGGCGCGACGCGAACCACGCTCCCTTCCGCGACCGGGAAAGTCTGCCCGTCGACCTGGAACTCGCCCGATCCGCTCAGGAAAAAGTAAAGCTCTTCGTGGTTTCGGTGCGTGTGCAGAAAACCCGTCTCGGCTCCCGGTTGGAAAGTCTGGAAAGAAAATTCGCCGCCCGTAGCCTTGACCGCCGCGCCGCCGAACACCTTGCCCGGAATCTTGATCTCCGGACCCAGTTCCAACGTGTATTCGCCGAGTTCGCTCAGTTTTCCGAGGCAGATAGCGCTGAAGTGAGTGCCGGTCGCGATTTCTTCGATCTGTTTCATGTCGATTGATGTTTTTTGGATGTTTACGGAGGCAAAACTAAATGACGGATTGCTGTCTGTCAAGAGGTTACATTTTTGTCCGATAGTAACCTCGCGCTCGCTTTTGTTGAACGGCAGGCGGTTACGAAACAAAAAAAGGAGATTTTTCGTTTCTTCTTTTGTAACTTTGCGGAAGAGAGCAACTGTCCGAAAGTTAGTGTATCGGATCGGTATAGAACCTGCCTCTGACGGGACGATGAAAGAAAAAAACGAGGAACGCAATTCGATTCTTGAGATCTGTCCGATCCGAAACGTGGTGGCTCGTTTCGGAAACAAGTGGTCGTTGTTGGTGGTGATCGTGCTGAGCGAACACCCGGAGGCCGTGCGATTCAACGAACTGGGCCGGTTGATTCCGGACATCTCGTCGCGTGTCCTGTCGGGTACGTTGCGGAAGCTCGAAGCGGACGGCCTGATCTCGCGACAGATCTATCCGGTCGTTCCGCCGCGCGTGGAGTACCGCTTGACCGAGATCGGTCTCTCGCTCGTCCCGCTCATTCGCCAACTGACCGAATGGGCGCAGGTCAACATGCGGACGATCGTCGACCATCGCCGAGCTTACGAGGCGCGAGAGGAAAAATAGAACGATATATCGCTAAAAAATCATTACCTTTGCACGCTCAGTTTCGATCTCGAGCGTAGAGAGAACCGATTCAGAACAACAACTTAAATATTTTTTTAATCACAGCATCATGAAAAAACTTAGTGTTTTCGCCGCTACGGTTTTTGCCGGATTGACGGCCCTGACATCGTGCGGCATTGGCGGAAGCCGGCTGGCGACCGAGATGGACACGCTGGCTTATGCCATCGGGACCGACCTCGGGAATATGGCTTTCGGCTTCGACTCGACCCTCAATCCGGATATCCTGGCGGCGGCCGTGAAGGACGTTTACGCCAAAAACAGCCGGATGAAGCCTGAAGAGGCTGCGGCGTTTATTCAGGAATACATGACCGTCGGCCGGGCGCGCAAGAATGCGGCTGCCGGGAAAGAGTTCCTCGAAAAAGCGATCAAAGACGGGGCCGAAACGCTGCCCAGCGGGTTGGCTTACAAGATCGAAAAACCGGGAGCCGGGGCGAAAGTGGCGGTCGGAGACTCGATCTCTGTGAAATACGTCCTGACTTTGCCGAACGGCCAGGTGGTGGATCAGAGCGGCGATGAAAGCCGGGACTTCGTTCTCGACGACCAACATCTGATCAAAGCCTGGATCGAAGGGGTGCCGTTGATCGGCGAAGGTGGGAAAATCACCCTCTTCGTACCGAGTGAATTGGGATACGGCGAAAGAGGTAACTACGGTATCGGGCCGAACCAGGCGCTGAAATTCGATATCGAAGTAACCAAAGTGGTACGTGGACCGAAAAAAACGGTCGAAGAAGAATAGGCGAAAGGGATACGACGTGCGGGGCGGGGGGCGTTGCTTTCGGCGAGGCCCGTGCGAAACAGATCGAACCGATGTGCGCGGCTCTGTTGTGCCGCGCACATCGGTTTTTTCGTCGACCGATGCGAAAAACTGCTCCGCTTTGGTTTTCACGCTGGAAAACGCTACCTTTACCTGCAATTAAGAGACGGAAAAATATGAAAAAAGCAGAGATACATACCGCAAAAGGTGTGATGAAGGTCGAACTGTACGACCAAGATGCGCCCGGAACGGTGGCCAATTTTTGTAAACTGGCTCAGAGCGGATTCTATGACGGATTGACGTTCCATCGGGTTATTCCCGGGTTCGTGATTCAGGGCGGGTGTCCGAAAGGAGACGGTACCGGAGGACCGGGATATACCATCAAGTGCGAAACCGGTGGCGGCCACCAGTACCACGATCGCGGTGTGCTGTCGATGGCTCATGCGGGGCGGGATACCGGTGGGTCGCAGTTCTTCATTTGCCACAATCGCGCCAATACGGCTCATCTGGACGGGGTGCATACCTGTTTCGGACGCGTCGTCGAGGGGCTGGAGGTCATCGATGCGATTCGGGCCGGGGATGTGATCGAACGAATCCTCGTCCTGGATGACGATTCTGCGAATAAAAACGAATAATTTACTTAGAACCAACGTGATATGGATTTTGAACTGACCGTACTTCAGGTGTTGCCGGTGGTAACGGGCCAAAGCGCTCGGGGCGAGTGGAAAAAACAGGAGGTGATCTTCGAACAACCGGGAGAATACAGCCGGAAACTGTGTGTCGGCTTCTGGAACGATCGCGCGGTGGACGCGGCGGCGTTGCAACCGGGAGACCGGGTGGCAATCAGCGTCAATGTCGAATCGAGGGAGTATAACGGAAGATGGTATACCGAGGTCCGGGCGTGGCGTATGAACAGACTCGAAGGACAAGCGCAAACCTCTTCTTACCAACCGACCGGAGGCTATCAGGAACCGGCTGCTGCTCAGCAACCGCAGCAAACGGCGGCTCCGGCGACCCAACAGCAAACGGGACCGACTTCGGCGGCGGATGTCGACGACCTGCCGTTCTAAGTCGCTTGTGCTCGGCCGCTGCCGAAACTGAACTTCGGGACTCGGGCAGACGTTATGTCGCCCAAGTCCCGTTTCTTATCTATATATCGTACTTTTATATTTATATAGCCATTCTTTAGCGACGTGCGGGTACTGTTCTCTTTGTGAACAAAGAGAACCAGAAAAACTTTCGGGAATGCTACGCATTCCATGACCGTTCTTAGTTGAATAGCTTTGCGTTTTCTTGTGGGGTGGTCTTTTTGTGGCGCGCTTAGGCTGCATTAACCTTATTGCGCGCTCACAAAAAGTGCCACCCCGAGGATAAGTCCGCAAGGCTCTTGACTACGGCAGCCCATGCGATACGTAGTATCGCCGGAAGTCTTTTTGGTACTTTTTCTTCAGAAAAAGTACGGTACCATACCGTAGCCAATGATTGAGTATGTAAATAAAAGTACAATTTATGATTGGAAGATGGATTTTGTCGGACTGATCGATTGGTATGAGCGGTCGAGTCGTGCGTTGCCGTGGCGGGCGACGCACGATCCGTATCGGATTTGGCTTTCGGAGGTGATTTTGCAGCAGACACGCGTGGTGCAGGGATTGGAGTATTACGGTCGGTTCGTCGAGCGTTTTCCTACCGTCGTCGCTCTCGCTCAGGCCACCGAAGACGAGGTGTTGAAACTGTGGCAGGGATTGGGGTATTACAGTCGCGCTCGGAACTTGCATGCGGCGGCCAGGCAGGTCGAGGAGTTGCACCGCGGAGAGTTTCCGACAACGTACGACGATGTGCGAGCGTTGCGAGGCGTGGGGGATTATACGGCAGCGGCGATCGTCTCGTTCGCCGTCGATGCGCCGTATGCGGTGGTGGACGGGAATGTGTATCGGGTGTTGAGCCGGTTGTTGGATCTGGATACGCCGATCGACACCACGATCGGGAAAAAAACCTTTGCAGAGGCTGCGAATACCCTGTTGACCGACTACCTCGCTGTTGCGGGGAACCGAGGGAGCGGAATTTATAACCAGGCAGTTATGGAGTTGGGTGCCCTGGTTTGTACCCCGCGAGGGGCTCGGTGCGAGGAGTGTCCGTTGGCCGACGGGTGCCTGGCCCGGCGAAACGGGACCGTTGACGCAAGGCCGGTGAAGCGGGGGAAGACTGCGCAGAAAGCGCGCTATTTCAACTATTTGCACATTATCGACCGGAGCGGACGGACCGTGATCTGTCGGCGTGGGGGGCAGGATATTTGGCAGGGACTGTACGAGTTTCCGTTGATCGAGACGCCTGCCGAGGTTGAATTCGAGACATTGACCATTCCCGTTCCTGATTATCTCTGGACCGGGGCGGTGCGGATGCCGCGCCACGTGCTTTCGCACCGCATTATCCACGCCGTTTTTCACCGACTGGTTGTACCGGATTTGAGTCGGACGGCGTTGCCCGCAGGGTGGATCGTCGTTCCGGCGGAGAAGCTCGGCGACTATGCCGTAGCGCGGCTGACGGAGCTCTATCTGGAGCGGGACTGAGCCGGATTTTAGTCGGCTTTCGGGATGTCGATGATTCGGGCCTGCGGAAAGTAGGTTTGCAGGTAGGTCTCGATATAAGCCCGCGTATCGGCCGCGATGATCGGATCGCCCGCCGGGTAGAGTTTCCACAGTACGGCCGCGATCTCGATCCGCCGGGCGCGACACGCTTCGAAGCTCAGCAGCGTGTGGTTCAGGCTTCCGAGTCGGGCCGAGGTTACGAACAGCAGCGGCAGGCGTTGTTCTGCCACGTAATCGGCCGTCAGGTACTCGTGCGGCGTACGGTCCGGGTCGAACGGCCGCAACGGAACCAGCAGTCCGCCCGCCCCTTCGATCAATACCGTATCGTATTGCTTCAAAAGGTTTTGGGTAGCCTCTTCGATAAGAGTGGTTTGCACGTAGGTCCCCTCTAACTGGGCCGAGAGGTGCGGCGAGGCCGGAAAACGGTATATGATCGGACAGGTGGTCCGGTCCGTGTCCACCGCCTGCAACGGAATCCCCATCAGCCGCCGATGCAGTTCGATGTCTTCCGAACGATCGGTACAACCCGTCTGGACGAACTTCTGGGTGATGACCCGTCGTCCCTGTTCGGCCAGCATCCGGGCTAGCTGGCCCGTGGCATAACTCTTGCCTGCATCGGTATCGATGCCGCTCACGAAATAGGCTCCGGGTGAAAGTAAGTCCATGACGGTTGATTTTCGGTTCATGTTTCTCTATCGTTTTTCGGCCAGCACGAGGATCGGATGGAAGGTCAGCGTTACGTCCCGATCCGCCGTTTCGACCGCAGGGGCGGTGTAAGCGGCCCGATAATCGGCTTCGAACTGTCGCAGCCGGTTGTGGGTCCACCGTTCGGCCGCCACGGCGTTGACCCCGGTCAGCCGCAGGTGGCGCAACACGTCGGTCGGGGTGGGGTAGAGCGGCCGTTCGATCCACTCCTCGGCGACCGTCGGTTCCAGTCCGGCCCGGCGGCAAAATTCGATCAACTCGGTCAACGGATAGTAGTCGAGTCCCTGGCCTGTGGTGGCTGTGATTTCCCGAAAGTTCTCCGGTCCGAAGGTGCTGAATGCCAGCAGACCGCCCGACTCGCGGAGTCCCGCCGCGGCGCGGGCTATGAAGCCCGGCAGGTCGTCGAACCACTGCACGACCGATGCGCTGGCGATCAGATCGCAGCCTCCATGCTCCGAAGCCGCGAAGTCGAACCGTTCGCCGTCGCCGGCCTCGAACCGAACCGTTTGCTTTTTCGGCAGGTAGTCTCGACTTTCGGCCACTAAGTCGTTGACGATCCACGCCGCCTCCGGAAACAGACGGACCAAATGCCGGGTCAGAAATCCCGTTCCGGCTCCGATCTCGACGCCGTGCCGAATGGCCGCTCGGGAGGACACCGCCTGCGCGAGCCGATCGGCGAGGCGGTCGGCAATCGCCCGCTGCACCGTCGCCAGCGTGTCGTAACTCTCCAGACGACGCGAAAATCTTCTCTGTAACAGGTGTTTATCGTGCTTCATCGGTGATGATACGCCTCCATAGTTCCGGTTCGCAAAGCGGGTAGTGGGGCATCGCCGGTCGTATCGAGACCGGTACGCCCGCCTCGTTCCAATAGCGTTCCATGTTCTCCGGCGGAAAAATCGCGTCCCGCCCCCCGACAATCGCTGTCGTCCACAAGCCTTTTTCAGGTAAAAGATCGGCCGTGGAGGAGCTCAGGGCTTGTCGCTGAAGCGAGACCAGCTCGTCGTAAATCTCCTCCAAAGGCCGGGTCGAGCGGTGTCGGTAGTACTCCCGCAGCACCTCCGGCGTGCCGCACATCCGTTCCAGAAACCGAGTCGTTCCGGCCCCGCCGATGCTCCGCACGGTAACGGCGAAAGCCCGCGCCGGAATCCCGTAGCGGTCGTGAATCGGAGCGGGCGTCCCTCCGATCGCCACCGCGGCACTCCAAAACCCGCCTGGCCGCATCGCACAGAGCGGCCCGAAGACCTGTTCCGCCGCCCAGACGCCGAACGACCAGGCTGCCAAACGACGCTCCCGATACGGGGCCAAGAGTTCATACAATGTATCGAGTTCCGCCTGCTTCGGCAAATCCCGGTAGTCGAACAGGCACAGAAAATCCCACCCTTCCGGCAAAACCGCGTGCCGAACCAGCTCGTCCGACCCGGCCCAACCGGCCGCAAATACGAGTACACCCCGCTCTCCGGCCGCCGAGGTTGCTGAATTCGGGCGTTTTATCCAAACAGCTTGCATAACTTAGCGAATCGTTCGATTTCGTGGGGTTCGTGGTGGGCACACAGCGAGACCCGTATCCGTGCCTCGCCCCGCGGCACGGTCGGGTGCCGAATAGCTGTGGTCCAGAACCCCTCGTCGCGCAACGCCGCCGCCATCTCCAAAGCCCGGTCGTTGCTTCCCGCCGGAATCGGAATAATTTGCGATCCGTACGGCACTTCCGGTCGCAAAACATCGTTCACGACCGCGATCAATTCCCGCAACCGTTCCCGCCGCGCGCCGAACTGTGGCAGCCGTTCGAGTACGAACCGGGTCCACCGCAGCGAAATGTCGGGCAGGGCGGTCGAGAAGATCAGAGGGCGCATCCGGTTCACCAGCAGCTCTTTCGTCTCCTGCGAGCAAGCCACGGCCGCCCCCGCCGAAGCGATCGCCTTGCCGAATGTAACGACATGATACGCTGCATGCAAAGGCTTGTCCGGATGCGCCGCGTTATACGCCGCCAGCAGCCCCGTCCCCTCCGGCCCGTACACCCCGAAGGCGTGCGCCTCGTCCAGATAGAGCAGGAATCCGTACTCCTGTTGCAGCTCCGCGAGCCGTTCCAGCGGCGCGAAATCGCCATCCATGCTGAACAAACTTTCGGTTACGACGATGATCCGTTTCCGCTCGTTTTTCGTCGTCTCCGAAAAGGACCCGGCAGCCAGCATCGCGGCCAGCTGCTCCATGTCGTTGTGTCGGAACCGCCGCCACTCGACCCCCGCTTCGCAGAGCCGCAGGCCGTCGATCAAGCTGGCATGGACCAACTTGTCTGCCAGAATCAAGTCTCCGCGTTGCGCCACCGCAGGCAGCGCGCCCGAGTTCACGGCGAACCCGGATCCCAGCACCAGCGCGGCCTCGGCATGCAGGAGCCGAGCCAGACATGTTTCCAGCGCGGCATACGCCGGAGTGTTTCCTGTCATCAGCCGCGAGGAAGGATTCCCCAACAAAAAGGAATCCGGCCATTCGCGAATGGCGGATTCCAAAAACTCGTGCTGCAGCCCGCTGGCCTCGTCCCCTCCCAACCCCAGGTAGTCGTTCGACGAGAGGTTATAGTACCCTTTCCCGTCGTTGCTGTCCGGGTAAACCATGGTCCCGGCAGAGCGTAAAACGTTCAGCCTGCGCAGGTTGCCCTGCTGTTGCAAGGTGTCGAGAATCTCGGTTTCGCGGGTCATCGTTCGTTGTTAGTCGTTCTCGTCGGGCAGCTCCGAGCCGGGTACGAGTTCCACGGCGCGCACGGCATCCGGTTCGGCCACGGTCAGGCTCACCTGGCCCTGGATGAAAGGAAGCACGGTGCCGCCGATCGCACCGTCTATGCTACAAGAAATGCCGTTGTTTTCGAGCAGCTCGGCGTCCAAATAGGCTTCGTTCGGCGTCGTGTACCGTTTGATGGCCACCACGCGGCTCTGATCGGTCGTTGTGTTACGATAGGTTGTCATGTCGGATCCCTCCTTCGGTTGTGATCCGCGGGGTGGCGTCCGTAACGTTCCGCTGCAAGCACCAAGCGATATCCTCGCTCCAACGCGCCTTGATGCGATGATAGTGTTCGCAATGGTCCAAAGCGCTCTGCAAGTCCGTCTCGTACCGCCGGTATACGTCCGCACACCACCACGCCAGATCGGTGAGTGTATATCCGGCTTCCGACTCCAAATACCGTGCCAGCATCCCCGCACAAAGCGCGTCTTCGATCGTAAACCGGTCGTTCCGACCCGAACAGATCAACGCCACGTCCCGTCCCGACGCTCCCAATCGCCGTGCCACGGCATCGGCGTTCAAAAACGCGGCTACGTAAATCTCCGCCGCCCAACCCTGGGCGCAATTCACGGCCCGGGTCCCGTTGGTCGTGCTCATCACGATCGTTGCATCCCGAACCACATCCGGCGTATACCGCAACGGCGAGTTGTCGAGGTCGAACCCCTCGACGATCACGGTCTTCCGCTCGCCTCCCAACAGCACAGGCCCGCTGTCGCCGAGCATACGATGCTCGGCGACGAGCCGGTCCCGCAACAGGAAACTCTCCTCGATCCCGGTCATCGGTATGATCTCTCGCGCGCCGTTCCGAAAGGCGGTTACCATCACGCTCGTGGCCCGAAAAACGTCGATCACGGCGACGCTCCTCCCCGCCACCCGCTCCTCGACCACCTCGCCCGCACTCCCGATCACGTCTACTTCCATGATTTGTTACTTTTAATTGTTCGGTTGTTCTTGCAAACAGTCATTAGCTACTGTACGGAACCGTACTTTTTCTGAAGAAAAAGTACCAAAAAGACTTCCGGCGATACTGCGTATCGCATGGGCTGCCGTAGTCAAGAGCCTTGGGGATTTGTCTTTGGGCCGAAAGAATGGGCGGGCAAAGGTTTTGCATTGAGAAAGCCCGCCCATTCTTCGGCCCAAAAGTAAACCGAGACTATTCACTAAGAACGGTCATGGAATGCGTAAGCATTCCCGAAAGTTTCTTTGGTACTTTCTGTTCACAGAAAGTACAGTACCCGCACGTCGCCAAAGAACGGTTACAAAGAAAACCGAACGATTTAATAGTTATAACCCGTGAGCCGTTGGACGTTGGACGCCGATTTGATCGGCACCAGCGTGAACCCCCACGTGTAATTCCGATCGACCGGCAGTTGGTACTGCGCATACGGTTGCGACCACCAGCTGTCGTCTCCGCCGACGCCCAGCATTTTGTAGTCCAGGCACAGCTCGACGAAGTCGCGCGGCGAGATGTCGTTCGTATGCGTTTGTTTCGGTTTGACGTTCCGTCCCGCCGCATCCGAATGATCCTCGTTCGGCGTGCGGTTGTTCCACTGGTACGGCCGGTCGGATTCCTGTCCGTCGAAGTCCTCGACCGAGTTCCGCAGGGCGTTGAACTCCAATACGGAATCGGCTTCGACCAGCAGCCCCGTCCCTTTCGGCCGGTTCAGCGCCAGCCAACGCGTATCCGTGTGGTGTCCCGTCTCCTGCGGACGCACGTAGTCGAACGCCTCGGCCCCCGCGTTGCTCCGATACAGCCCGATGTTCGTGCCGTAGTTGCGGTCCTGGTAGTTTTCTTCCGGTCCGCGGCCGAAATATTGGAGGTTGGCCATGTCTGCCGGCAACCGCAAGCGCATCCCCAGACGCGGCAACTGGCTCTTCGACGCCGGATTCCCCTGAAAGTCGTAACCTACGTGGATCGCCCCCGTCGGATAGATCTTATAGGTTATCGTCAACCCGCACCCCTCCGGCAGAGTGTAAGTCGCCGTTACGAGCACCGCGTTTTCTTGCGGAGTCGCCGTTACGGAGGCCGCCCGCAGCTTCTGCGAAGCCTCTTTCCAGACCTGCATCCGGCGCGGCATGCCGCTGCCGTAGTCGTTGTCGGTCGGCGCGCGCCAGAAGTTCGGTTGCAGACCGAACCCGTCGTTGACGTACTCCTGACCGCCGAACCGATACGACGTGATGTTCCCCGTCGTACGGTCCACCGTCAGGCCGAAGCCCGAACCGAGGATCCCGATCTCGTTCGCGCTCTCCTCGACCGAAAGCACCCCCTGTGCCGTGTAGGTCCGTTTCGCGCCCCGCAGATGGTCCAGGGCGAACTGTTCCGTCGCCACCGTGCTCCCCGCTTTGAGCGGTCCGTCGGCCGCCTTGAGCGCGACCGTGAAGTGGACGAAATACTCCGTCCCCGGCAGTACCGCCAGCCCGCCGACCGGCACCGTAACGATCCGTGTTTCGCCCGGCGCGAGGTCCAGATTGCCCAACGTCCCCTGTCGTACCGTCCGTTCGTTGGCCGTAATCGTGTACCGCACCGTGTATTTCGAGAGGTTGGTGAAGTCGTACCGGTTTTCGACCTCGAATTTCCCCGCCTGCAGGTCCACCGGCCGGAACCAGACGTATTGATACATCTTCTTGACCTCCGCGATCCCGGGATGCGGCGTGCGGTCCGGACTCACCAGCCCGTTGCAGAGGAAGTTGCCGTCCGACGGCCGGTTCACTCCGAAATCTCCGCCGTATGCCCAGTAAGACTCCCCGTTACCGGTCGTGTCTTCGACCAGCAGCCCCTGGTCGACCCAGTCCCAGATGAAGCCCCCTTGCAGGTTCGGATACTTGTAAATCGCCTCCCACATGTCGCGGAATCCGCCCGTCGAGTTCCCCATCGCATGGGCATATTCCGATGCGATATACGGCCGGTCGGTCTCCATCTGTCCCCACCGCTCGAACGTGGCCGCCGACGGATACTGAGGACAGAAAATGTCGGTGTTCCACTCCAGCAGCGCCCGTTCGTACTGCACCGGCCGCAGCGTGTCCATCCCTTTGAGCCACAGGTAGGTCTCGTAGAAGTTGTAGCCGTTCCCCGCCTCGTTCCCTAAGGACCAGAACATCACGCTCGGAAAATTCTTCGTCTGGTGGTACATGTTCTGCGTGCGGTCCATATGCTTCGTGAGCCATTGCGGATTGTTACCCAGCGTCCGCCCCTTGGCCAGGTCGTACCCCATGCCGTGCGACTCGATATTGGCTTCGTTGCAGAGGTAGAAACCGTATTCGTCCGCCAGTTCGTAGAACCGTCGCTGCTGCGGATAGTGGCACAACCGGATCGCATTGATATTGTTGGCTTTCATCAGCGCGAAGTCTTCGCGAATGGTCGCCTCGTCGAGCACATGGCCCGTCTTTTCGTGGTGTTCGTGGTAGTTCACTCCTTTGATATGGACCGGCCGCCCGTTCACATAATACCGATTCCCCTTGACCTCGCTGGTCCGGAACCCGACCCGTGCGCTGGTGTATTCGACGAACTGTCCGCCCGCCCGGATCTTCAGCACCAGATTATAGAGGTACGGATCCTCGGCGCTCCACCGCCGCACGTTCCGAAACGCGTCCTTGTTCTGCCGCGCGGTCCGCCGGAACCGCACGGTATCCCGCCCGTAGCCGTCGAGTTCGATCTCCTGATACGAGTAGTCGATCATCGTTCCGTCGGCATCCTCCAGCTCGAACCACACCTGAACCGGTCCCGACGGCCTCACGAAGCTGTTGACCATCGCCACGTCCAGGTTCAGAATCCCGTCCGTGTAGGTCGAATCCAGCGTCGCAACCACATGAAAGTCTTCGATATGGGTCTTCGGCTGCGAGTAGATGTACATCTCGCGCTCGATCCCGCTCAGCCGCCAAAAATCCTGACACTCCAAGTACGACCCGGTGCTCCACCGGTAAATCTCCAAGGCCAGCACGTTGGTCCCGTCGGTCAGGTAGTCGTTGAGCTTGAATTCCGCGGCATCTTTCGAGTCTTCGCTGTAGCCGACTTTGTGTCCGTTGAGGTAGACGTACACGCCCGACTTTGCCCCCCCGATATGCAGATAGACGTCCCGGTCCTTCATCCAAAGCGGCGCCTCGAACGTAGTCCGATACAATCCTACTTCATTGGCCTCCGGAAGCTGCGGCGGGGTCGGTTTGTACGGTGCGAACTCGTACGGCTGGTTGGTGTAAATGGCATCCCCATAGCCATTGACTTCCCACGTAGCCGGCACTTGCAAACTGTCCCAGCCCGAAACGTCGAACCCGAGCTTGTAAAAATCCGCCGGCCGCTCCCGATGGTCGGCCAGCCACTTGAACCGCCACGGCCGATTGAGCGAGATATAGTACTCCGAAGTCGTATAATCGTTGGCCGCCGCCACATTCCGGTTCTCGTACGACATGAAAAACGCCCGCGGCCGTTCCCGCCCCACCTGGGCGATCTCCGGGTTCTGCCACTCCGGTAGGGCACTGGCCCCGTCGTTCACAGTGGTAGCCGTTTCCGAGGCTTGTCCGAATTGCCACTCGGTCGGCGGCAGTTGGCCGTGTGCGTGGCGCGCCGACATCCCGCTCCAAAGGCTCAGGATGAACAGGGCGCCGAGAGTCTTGATGCTCGATTTCATATTCGATTTAATAAGTTCGGTTTTAGTTGACTGTATATTCTTAGTGGTTTGAGGGTACTGTTCTCTTGTTTGCCGGTTGCGTATCGGTTGTATTTTGCAGGGCCGACGCCAGCGGAGTGGCCGCCCGAGCTTGCGAGGAATGCGGCCCTTCGCCCGGGGTGGCGTCGGCCCGCAGTGCCTGGCGGCACGCAAGATGCTCCACGGAGCTGCGACGTATTCCCGAAAGTTTTTACCTAACGGTTTCCTCTCGCTACCTCGGCAAAGCCCGCAAGCGGTCTCTGCTCTCGGTACGCTGCTCGGTTGTTCACAAAAAGAACAGTCAGATATGGTCGCTAAAGAACGAAAACTGCAATAAAACAGTATCTATCGGTCCCTCTATTTTTGACGGAAATAGATCTGCATCGGCACCCCGGTGAAGTCCCACTGGTCGCGGATCCGGTTTTCGATGAACCGCCGGTAGGGGTCCTTGACGTACTGCGGCAGGTTGACGAAAAAGGCGAATTGCGGCGTCGGTGTCGGCAGCATCATGGCGTACTTGATCCGGATATATTTCCCCTTGATACTCGGCGGCGGGGTCTGTTCGATGATCGGGAGGATGAAGTCGTTGAGTTCCGACGTGGGGATCCTCCGTTTCCGATTCTCGCACACGTGCAGGGCCAGTTTCAAGGCGTCGAAAATGCGCTGTTTTTCGGTTACCGACGTGAAGACGATCGGCACGTCGTTGAACGGCGCGAGCTTCCGCCGAATGTTCTCGGCGTACTCTTTCATCGTATTGGCCTGTTTGTCCGGCACGGTGTCCCACTTGTTCACCACGATCACGCACCCTTTCCGATTCTTGACCACCAGGTGAAAGATGTTCATATCCTGCGCGTCGACCCCTTGCGAGGCGTCGAGCATCAGGATCGCCGTGTCGCAATCCTCGATCGCCCGGATGGTCCGCATCACGGAGTAAAACTCCAGGTCGTCCGTAACTTTCTGTTTCTTGCGCAGCCCGGCGGTGTCCACCAGCGTAAATTCCATCCCGAATTTGTTGTAGTGCGAGTGGATCGCGTCGCGCGTGGTCCCGGCAATCGGCGTTACGATATTTCGCTCCTCGCCTAAGAGGGCGTTGGTAAGCGACGATTTCCCCACATTCGGTCGTCCGACGATCGCCAGTTTCGGGATCGTTGTATCGTTTGCATCCTCCGGTGCGTTTGTCTCTTCCGGCAGCGTCGCCACGACTGCGTCCATCAACTCGCCGGTTCCGGATCCGGTCATGGAGCTGATCGTGATCGGATCGCCCAACCCCAAGGCGTAAAATTCGTACGAGTCGGTCTGCCGCTGCGTATTGTCGACCTTGTTGACCACCAGGTGGACCGGTTTCGACTGCCGCCGCAACAGTTCGGCCATCGTCTGGTCGAGGTCCGTGATCCCCGTCTCGACATCGACCATGAAAATCAACTCGTCGGCCTCGTCGATCGCCAGTTGCACCTGTCGACAAATCGCCTGTTCGAAAACATCCTCCGAGTTCACCGTAAACCCGCCGGTGTCGATCACCGTAAACTCTCGCCCGTTCCAGTCCGTCGTCCCGTAATGCCGGTCGCGCGTCGTCCCTTCCGTCGCGTCCACAATGGCTTGGCGCATCCCTACCAACCGGTTGAAAAGCGTACTCTTACCCACGTTCGGCCGTCCCACGATCGCTACTATATTTCCCATATCCTACTCGATCTTAAACAGGGAGTAAAGATAATACATTTTTTCGGTTCTTAGGGGGTGTGTGTAATCTATTGATAATAAGTTGTTTGGGATTTAGTTAATAAAATATTTTAAAAAATTTATAAAATAATTTTGTAATTCCGATTCCGTGCCTTACCTTTGTCGCATCGATTTAGGGAGGGTGGCAGTTTGGTACACAAATTGCTTCTTTTCATAAAAGAGTTTGGGTTAGTAGCCGATGGGGTGGTTCCCGGAGGCGGAAATGGGCAAGACTATGACGGTCTTGCCCATTTTTTGTTCCCCCTCCTTGTTGAATATTTATTCCTTGGCACTACGGTCTGGAACTGTTCCTTTTGTGAACAACCGACGTTACCGAAAAGCCCGAGCAAAACGCAGTCAGCACCGATTTCTCAGCGAGTAGACTCTGCGCGCAGAACATTATAGCGAAGCGCAGCCTGTTTTGTTCGGGTTTTGGTTGCCGGATGGCCCAAGCAATGCGAAGCATTGCAAGCCCGCCGCGGGCACGCGGGGCCTGCCCGGCCTGAGGGCAGTCAGACACGTTTTCTTGGAGAGAAGACCCCGCGCGCGACAGCTGGAGTAGGAAATCGTTCAAAAGCGATTCACGCTTTTGAGCAGGATTTCCACCAGCGCGCAGACAAAGATTGTTTTTTAGAACGTTATAGCGATGCGTAGCATCGCCCGCCCACCGCGGGCACGCGGCCCCGCGCGGGAGCGCAGTCGAACACGGTTTCTCTGCGAGAAGACTCCGCGCGCCCGCCTAAAGAGCGAAATACGCCGTTTCAACTATCCGTTGAAACGGATGAATTTCGCAGGCGCGCGGTCAAAGTAGGTAGGGTAGAGGCTGCTCGGTTCGGCGCCAGCGCGGTCGCAACCGAGCGTAGCGAGAAGTTGCGTCCGTCGCCGGGGGTGGCGCCGGACCGAGCGCTCGAAGAGCGCGGTTTATAGTGAAACTGTAAATCATTCATCGCGCGGTCGAAGATTGTTTTCGGGGCGGTCGCCTGGCGGGAACGCAACGAGCCCCGTCGAGTTGCGGGCCCGGCCGTTGGGCGGCGGCCGTTCCGCGCGCCTGGGGGCGCGGTTGGTTGCGGGCTGTGGGCCGGTGCCGCTCGGCAACTCGAGGGGCTTAAGACTTCCCGTCGCTAAGAACGATGAATACTCGCCGGATTATGATAGGATTTAAAAATGGTCGCGGATGAACTTTTCGCTGACCACGACCCGAACCGCTCGTTCGAGGATTTGGAATTCGAAGTCCGAATAGCCTAAGATTTCGCCGTCGATCTCCAGCCGGATCGGTCGTTCCGCATGGATCCGGATCAAGCCGCCGCGGAAGAGCGAGACCCGCGGAATGTCGTAGATGTTTTCGGTGTAGAGCGTCCGGAAGCGGCTGAACAGCCGGATCCGATTCATCGCCGGGATCACCGTGAGGTCGAATAAGCCGTCATCCGGAATCGCGTTCGGCGTCTGCGTCAACCCGCCTGCCGTGTATTTGCAGATCCCGATCGTTCCGGTGAAGAGCTTCCCCGTGAAGACCTCCCGACCGTCCACCTCGATCCGTACGCGCCGCGTGCGGTAGCGGATCGCCTCGCGAAATGCGCTGAAGAGGTAGATCCATTGGCCGCGATACCCCTTCTCTTTGAGCCGGTTGAAGCCCCGACATACCGCCGCGTCGTATCCCACCCCCGCCACATTGGCCAGGTAGCGGGTCTGGTGAACTTTCGACTCGTAGTAGCTCACCCGCCCCACGTCCTGTAAAAAGGCATGCTCTTCGCGGATCGACCGGATGGCGTCTACGTAATTCCGCGGGATACCGAACATCCGGATCCAGTCGTTGCCGGTCCCCACCGCGATCACGGCCATCAGAATATCGGTCGTCGGGCACTCCCGTTGGATGAAGAATCCGTTGACCGTTTCGTGAATCGTCCCGTCGCCGCCCACGACGATGATTCGACGATAACCCTGTCGGATAGCCGAGACGGTCAGTTCCGTAGCGTGGTACTTGTGGAGCGTAAACATCGCGTCCACAGCGATCCCCTCGTCGCGCAACAGGCCGCTGATCACCGGCCAGTCCGTGAGTCCTCGTCCGCTTCCCGCCACCGGGTTGACGATGGCGGCCCAGCGTTGCGACAGATCGAGATGGCGTGGCATGGTAATGACGTGCGTTTTGGCGGTGTGATTATTTGACTCGCAGCCGCTGTCCTAAACGCAACGTACTGTTCCGGTCGATCCCGTTCAACTGGCAGATTCGTGTGATCGTCGTTCCGTAGCGCGGCGCGATCCGTCCCAGAATATCCCCCTGTTTCACGATGTGATAGACCGGTCCGCTGCTAACCGGCTTCGGTTGTGCCGCCCGGATCACGGTCGAGTCGTCGGCCGCCGCCAAAAGCGTGTTGGCGATCTCCTGGTCGTCCCGGTCGTCCTCTTCCAGCAGCTCCGATGCCCGCGAGTGGATGTTGAAGTACGACCGCTCCAGGGCGAACGTCTGGTAGCGCAGCATTCCGCGTTCGAAGTCGAACAGGAACTCCGGGTCGAAACTTTGGTCGCAATACCGGGTCTCGAAGTGGAGGTGCGGCCCGTAAGCCCGTCCCGTAGCCCCCACATAGCCGATCACCTGACCCGTCTTGACATATTCGTCCACCTTGACGTTCAGTTTCGAGAGGTGGGCGTGCCAGGTCTCCAACCCGTTCGGATGACGGATGATAACCAGATAGCCGAACCCGCCGGTATTGTATTTCGCGTACCGTACCTTGCCGTCGAACGCCGCCTGGACCGGTTCGCCGGTTTTCATCGGCACGTCCACCCCGTTATGGCTCCGCCGCTTGCGCGGTCCGTACTTCGAGAGCACTTTGCCCCGCACCGGGCTGCAAAACTGACCCAGGCTGTCGACCATCTTCAGCTCCAACACCGCCGGCAGGTCCGAGAGTTCGATGTTGCGGTACGAGAATACGGAGGTCGTATCCCAGTTGCTCCGATACACGGCCAGTTCGCCGAGCTGTCGATCCAGGGCGGGATGATAATATTCCCACGTATTGTTACTATAAATAATGACTTTCGTCTTCGGATCCGCCGTGGCGATGGTATCCATCGGTCGCCGGGGCAGCTCTTCGATCTTTTTTTCGGCCGGCGGCCCGCTTTTGCGTTGTGCCGTCGCCGGATCGGGCGCGAGCGCCGAGAAAAAAGCGACCGTCGCCAAGCCGATGCAGCGGAGTAGGGTAGTGGTGGTGTTGTGCGTCATGCGCGTCGTGTATCTGTTTGTCTTTAAATCCGTTATCGCTTCAAATGGTCAGCCACCCGGTCGAACGCCACCGAACTCTGTTCGCCCGTGGCGAGGTTTTTGATCGTGGCGGTCTGCGTCTCGATCTCCGTCTCGCCGACGAACACCATGTACGGAATCCCCCGTTTCTCGGCATAGTCGAACTGCTTTTTCATCTTCGCCGCCTCCGGATAGATCTCCGCCGCCACCCCCGCGCGCCGGACGTCGCTCAAGAGTTTGAACGCGCCGATCTCTTCCCGTCCGCCGAAGTTGACGAACAGGGCCCGGACATTCCGCCCCGCCTCGGCCGGAAAGAGGTCCAGCCCCAAGAGCACGTCATAAATTCGGTCCGCCCCGAAGCTGATCCCGACCCCCGACGTATCGGGCAGACCGAAAATACCGGTCAGGTTGTCGTACCGTCCCCCGCCGCAGATGCTCCCCATCGGAAAGTCCAACGCCTTGACCTCGAAAATCGCCCCGGTGTAGTAGTTTAGCCCGCGAGCCAGCGACAGGTCGAGTTCCACCGGCAGCGTAACGTCCAGTGCGTCTAAGTAGTCGAGGATGGTCGTAACTTCTTGGATTCCGAGTCGCCCGGTTTCGGACCGTTCGCCGATAATTTCGGTAATCGCGCCCAGTTTCTCCCGATTATCCCCCGAGAGCTCCAAAATCGGCTTCAGTTTGCCGATCGCCTCGGCGGACAAGCCCCGTTCGGCCAGTTCCTCGTTCACCGCTTCGATCCCGATCTTGTCCAGCTTGTCGATGGCCATCGTGATCTCCATCATCTTATCGGCATGTCCGATGGTCTCCGAAATCCCGTAGAGTATCTTGCGGTTGTTGATCTTCAGCACCACCCGGATTCCCAACGCCCCGAACACTTCCTGCACGATCTGGATCAATTCCGCTTCGTGGATCAACGCCTTGCTCCCCACCACATCCACGTCGCACTGGTAGAACTCCCGGTACCGCCCTTTCTGCGGTCTGTCGGCCCGCCAAACGGGCTGGATCTGATACCGCTTGAACGGAAATACCAGCTCGTTCTGGTGCTGCACCACATACCGCGCGAACGGAACGGTCAAATCGTACCGCAACCCTTTCTCGCAAATCCGGTTCCCCAACACCACGGGATTGTCGCTCTCCGAAGCGGCCAGAATCTCTTCCGATTCCACCCCTTTCAGAAAGTTCCCGGAGTTCAAGACCTTGAACAACAGCTTATCCCCCTCCTCGCCGTACTTCCCGAGCAGGGTGGAGAGGTTCTCCATGCTCGGGGTCTCCAACGGCGCGAATCCGTAACGGCGGAATACGCTCTTTATCGTGTCGAACAAGTACTCGCGTCTGCCCATCTCGACGGGCGAAAAATCACGGGTCCCTTTCGGTATACTCGGTCTCTGTATGGCCATAAATGCTGTTTTTTTAATATAATTCGTTTTCTGCAACCTGTGTTTGGCTACAGTGCGGAACCGTTCTCTTTCTGAAGAAAGAGAACCAGAAAGACTTCCAAAAGCTACGCTACTCCTTAGGCATCCGCAATCTAATGCTCTGGCCTATTGGATGGGTAGGGCTTTTAATGAGGGCGCATAGGTTCTCTCAAACTTAATTGCGCCCTGCATTAAAAGTCCCTACCCAAAACAAGGCAAAGTGCTCTTGACTACGGCAGCCCATGGAATGCGAAGCATTCCCGAAAGTTTCTTTGGTTCTTTCTGTTCACAGAAAGAACAGTACCTTCCCGTAGCTAAATATTGACTACAGAGAAACGAATGATTTAAAAAGTAGTTTCGGGTTGTTCGGAGAGCGTAGCGACCATGATCGCTTTGATCGTGTGCATCCGATTCTCAGCCTCGTCGAAGACGATCGAGGCCTCGGATTCGAACACCTCGTCTGAGACCTCCATCTCGGAGAGGCCGAATTGGCGATGAATTTCCTGTGCGACCGTCGTTTCGAGGTCGTGGAACGCCGGCAGGCAGTGCATGAAACGGCAGTTCGGATTTCCCGTCAGCTCCATCATGCGGCGGTTTACCTGGTACGGCGCGAGCCGTTCGATTCGCTCGGCCCACACTTCGGTCGGTTCGCCCATCGAGACCCAGACGTCGGTGTAGATGAAGTCCGCACCGGCCACCGCCGTCGCCACATCTTCCGAGATCGTGATCCGCGCGCCGTTTTCGCGCCGAAGCCGTTCGACCAACGTCGCGTCGGGATGGTAAGCCGCCGGAGCCGCCGCCGAGTACTCGATCCCCATCTTCGCACAACCCACCATGAGAGACAAGGCCACATTATTATCCGCCGTCCCCGCAAAGCAGACTTTGATCTGCTCCAACGGTTTGTCGCTGTGTTCCGTGATGGTCAACAGGTCGGCCAAAAACTGGGTCGGATGGCTCTCGTTCGTCAAGCCGTTCCAAACCGGCACGCCGGAATACTCGGCCAAAGTCTCCACGATCTCCTGCCCGTATCCCCGATATTCGATCCCGTCGTACATCCGCCCCAAAACCCGCGCCGTATCCTCGATCGACTCTTTCTTCCCCATCTGCGACCCGCTCGACCCGATATAGGTTACTCTGGCCCCCTGGTCGAACGCTCCCACCTCGAACGAACACCGGGTCCGCGTCGAATCTTTCGCAAACAACAACACGATGTTCTTACCCTGCAAATATTGCTGTTCGATCCCTGCCTTTTTCTCGGCCTTGAGCCGGGCGGCCAACCGAACCAAACCGTCGATCTCTTCCCGCTTCAACGAACTGATGTCCAAAAAACTCCTCTTATACATATGCCGTTATAATCATTTTTTGCAACCTGTGTTTGGCTACAGTACCCTCCCGTCGCTAAGAACAGGTGCGAAAAATCCTTGTTTAACGTTATCGGTAAATGACCAGTGTTTGTCCCGGTCTGAGCGCTTTTTCGTTCTTGATGTTGTTCCAGCTCATGAGCTGTTTCACCGTTACGTGGTATTTGGCGGCGATTCGTCCGAGTATATCTCCGCTTTTGATTTTGTAGGTGATTTTCGAGCCTTTTCCGGTCGAGGTCCCCGCCGAGCTGCGCGAGGAGGTGGCGGTGAGTTGCTCTTCCGACAGGTTGCTGATGTTCAGGTATTTTGCCAGGTACAAGCTATCCTTGCCGTAGATTTGTCGGCTCTGTCGGATGAACGAGGCGACGTACTCCTGCGGCAGCGTCAGCGGATAGCTCTGGGCCTTGGCCGGCACGACGTCCACCGAGTACTGCGGGTTCAGCCCCCGCAGCACCTCGATCGGGATATTCAGCGTCGAGGAGACCTGTTCGAGGTGGAGCATCCGGTCGATATGGATCGTATCGGTGGCCAGCGGATGCCAGGGTGTCGTCGGATTGAGGTTGTGCGCCTTGTAGTAGGTGTAGGCGTATGACGCCGCGATGAAAGCCGGGATGTACCCTCTGGTCTCGCGCGGCAGGTATTCGTAGATGTCCCAGTAGGTTTTGGCGCCGTTGCCGTCGTGGGCCGACCGGAAGCGGGCCAGGGCTTTGTTGACATTCCCCGGGCCGCAGTTGTAGGCCGCGATGACCAGTGTCCAGTCGCCGTAAACTTTGTACAGGTCGCGGAGATAACGACACGCCGCATCGGTCGACTTGACCGGGTCGCACCGTTCGTCGATGAACGAGTTGATCTCCAGTCCGTAGTATTTCCCCGTCCGGAGCATGAACTGCCACAGCCCCACCGCCGCCGCGCGCGATTCGGCCCGCGGAATCAGGGCCGATTCGATCACCGGCAGCATTTTCAGCTCCATCGGCAGTTTGTAGCGATACAGCGCCTCTTCGAAAATCGGAAAGTAGTACCGCGCCAACCCCAACACCCGTTCCATCACCCCTCCCTTTCGGGTATAGTTCTGGATGTATTTCTTCACCACTTCGTTGTACGGCAGTTGAATCTCCGTCGCCATCATCCGCAGCCGTTCGGCATACACTTCGTCCGAAAGCGCTCCCCGCATATCCACACGGTCGAGGTCGACATCGATGAATTCGTTGACGAACGTTTCGTACGAATCGACCACGGTCCGCTGCTTATAATGCGCCAGCAGCGAGTCGTACGAGCTGGCCGAAAGTCCGTTCAAGGCCAGGAGACCGAAAGTGCGGGTATTGCCGGTCTGCGCTCCGGCACTGCCGAAAGTCGTCCCCACTACGATCGTCGCCAAAATCCGGACGACGATCGGAACGAACGGTCGATGTAGAGTTTTCCGCATGGTTCTATGTTTTTTCGTTCTATTTTCTTGCGTTGTTGGGGGGGGGGGGGGGGGGGGGGGGGGGGGGGGGGGGGGGGGGGGGGGGGG
>JAIDFC010000131.1 GCA_029054535.1 Rikenella sp.
GCCAGCTTCCTCTGTGAATCCGAGCCCGGCGCGGCGGGGGGACGGGGTGCGCCGGGGGGGGGGGGGATCAGATGGGGATGTTGGCGACGGTGATCAATTCGCTGGCTTTGCAATCGGCGATCGAGAATGCGGGGGGAAAGGCTTGCGTACTGACGTCGATTCCGATGGGACCGGTGGGGGCTGGGATTTACTCTAAGTTTCGGGCGCTCGAGCTGATGAACGACGGGTATACCGTTATCATCGGCGGTGGAACGGGGAATCCGTTCTTCACCACCGACACCGCATCGGCCTTGCGCGGGGTGGAGATCGAGGCCGATTTGCTGCTGAAAGGGACGCGGGTCGACGGGGTTTACACGGCCGATCCGGAGAAAGATCCGACGGCGACCAAATACCCGACCATTACCTTTGCCGAAGTGATCGAACGGCGACTCAAGGTGATGGACCTGACCGCTTTCACGATGTGCATGGAGAACGACCTGCCGATCTTCGTCTTCGACATGGACACCCCGGGGAATCTGGAGCGGATCGCGGCGGCGGAGGGACCGAACGACGGGGCGTTGCAGGCGATCGGGACGCTGGTACACAATTGATGCGGAACAAATAAACACACACGAACGATATGGGACAGAAAAGAGAGATTATCGACGCGGCCAAGCCGAAGATGGAGAAAGCTTTCGCGCATTTCGAGGAGGAGATTGCGGCCGTGAAAGCGGGCAAGGCGAGCCCGAACGTACTGAACGGGGTGTTGGTCGAGTCGTACGGCTCGCAGATGCCGATCAACCAGGTGGCGAGCGTTACGGTGCCGGACGCGCGGACTATTCTGATTCAGCCGTGGGACAAGACGTTGCTCGGGGCGATCGAAAAGGCGATCATCAACTCCAATCTGGGAATGACGCCGTCGAACAACGGCGAGACGATTCGACTGAACGTGCCGCCGCTGACCGAGGAGCGACGCAAAGACCTGATGAAACAGATCAAGGCCGAGGCGGAATCGGCGCGGGTGAGCATCCGGAACGTGCGGCGCGAGGCAATCGAGGC
Organism: Rikenella sp.; assembly: GCA_029054535.1. Taxonomy (GTDB): domain Bacteria; phylum Bacteroidota; class Bacteroidia; order Bacteroidales; family Rikenellaceae; genus Rikenella. The sequence goes on from JAIDFC010000131.1 coordinate 1,039, forward strand.
GATCAAAAAGGCGATCAAGGCGGACGGTCTGCCGGAAGACGTTGCGAAAGACGGGGAGGACGAAGTGCAGAAGATCGTGGACGGCTACTCGAAGCGGATCGACGAGGTGTTGGGGGCGAAAGAGAAGGAGATTATGACGGTGTAAGGTTTCTGCGTCGGAAAATTTTACTTGTTTTTTGTCGGATGCTTTCTTCACGGGAGAGCATCCGATTCTTTTTTAACAACTTTTCTTCATCCTCAGTCAGCGATAGCCAACGTTTCGGACGTTATCTTTGTACACTCAGCCTCCTCCCTCTGTCAGATGCAGGGTGCTGCGAGTCATACGCCCAGCCATTTCTAAATCAATCTTTCAACTTCCGAGATCTTACCCTGTCGAACCGGCCGTGGGACAGCAGCCGACCCAAGCGACTCACAGAATCACTGTACGCTCTCTATTGGCTATCGGCTTTTTGTAAAAGCACGCGATAGGAACGGACCTCCCAAGCTACGACCCGATGAACTACGAAAAACGACGATTCGCAATGAACCGCGCCCAACGGGCGCGCGGATCGCCGCCATCCCCTGCGGCGGGACGCAACTTCTCGCGAGGCTCGATTGCGCCCTTGCTGGCGGCGATCCGAGGACGCTCGGCACTCGAATCGGGCCTTGTCTACCCCAATAAGGCAAAAGGCCCCTGTAAAAAAGACGCAGTGCGTCCGTTGCGCGGGCTTCGCCAATTAGGACAGAGAAAAACCCAGTAAAGGCCCCGACGAAGGCCCTGCGGCGGGCGTGCAATGCTACGCATTGCCTGAGCCTCCCGGCGCCACCCAAGCCCCCGACAAAAACTATCGGGCGGACGGTGCGTGCCGCACTCCTTACTTAGCTTTCCCGGTGGAAAAATCCACAAAAACCGAACAGAGTCTCAGAAAAAACAGAAAGCCCCACTCCATCCAAGAATACACAAGGTGCGCTAAACCGAAATTTAGCGCACCTCACCAGATACATTATACCCCAAAAGAGCATAACAGAAGCCCCTTAAAGCCAGCCCTCGCATCTCCGGCGAGAAACCTTCGGAGTGAGTGAACCTACTACGACAGCTTCCGCGCCACTTCGACCTGCTCGTACCCCTCGACGATGTCCCCCACTTTGATGTCGTTGTAGTTTTCGATATTGAGCCCGCACTCCATATTCGGCCCGACCTCCTTGACGTCGTCCTTGAAGCGTTTGAGCGACCCGAGTTTCCCGGTGTAGACCACGATCCCGTCGCGAATCACCCGCACCAGCGTATTCCGGGTGATCTTCCCCTCGCGCACCAGACACCCGGCAACCGTCCCCACCCGCGTGATCTTGAAGACCTCCATCACCTCGACCGAGCAAACGATCTCTTCCCGGGTCTCCGGCGCCAACATCCCCTCGATGGCATCCTTGATCTCGTTGATCGCATCGTAAATAATCGAGTAGAGTCTGATTTCGATCTCCTCTTTCTCGGCCAACTTCCGCGCCGAAGCCGACGGACGCACCTGGAACCCGATAATCACCGCATTCGAAGCCGCCGCCAACAGAATATCGCTCTCCGAAATCGGCCCCACGGCCTTGTGAATCACATTGACCTGCACCTCTTCCGTCGAAAGTTTCACCAACGAGTCGGTCAACGCCTCGATCGAGCCGTCCACGTCCCCCTTGATAATCACATTGAGCTCCTTGAAGTTCCCCACCGCGATGCGTCGCCCGATTTCGTCCAGCGTAATATGTTTCTGCGTCCTCAGCCCCTGCATCCGCTGCAGCTGCTCCCGTTTGTTGGCAATCTCGCGGGCCGACTTGTCGTCGTCCATGACGTTGAAGTTATCCCCCGCCTGCGGCGCTCCGTTGAGCCCCAGCACCAAAACCGGCGTCGACGGCCCCGCTTCGGTAACTTTCTGTCCCCGCTCGTTGAACATCGCCTTGACACGCCCCGAGTAGGTCCCCGAGAGCATCACATCCCCCACGCGCAACGTCCCGGCGCTCACCAGCACCGTCGCCACATAGCCCCGCCCTTTGTCCAGCGACGATTCGACCACGGTCCCCGTCGCATGTTTGTTCGGATTGGCCTTCAGGTCCAGAATCTCGGCCTCCAACAACACTTTCTCCAACAACTTGTCGACGTTGGTCCCTTTCTTCGCCGCCACGTCCTGCGACTGGTACTTCCCGCCCCACTCTTCGACCAGGAAGTTCATATTGGCCAGCTCTTCCTTGATTTTCTCCGGATTGGCCCCCGGCTTATCTATCTTGTTGATAGCGAACACGATCGGCACCCCCGCCGCCTGGGCATGGTTGATCGCTTCGATCGTCTGCGGCATCACGCTGTCGTCCGCCGCAATGATAATGATCGCGACGTCCGTAACCTTCGCCCCCCGCGCACGCATGGCGGTAAAGGCCTCATGCCCCGGCGTATCGAGGAAAGTGATCCGCCGTCCGTCCTCCATCTTCACGCTGTACGCCCCGATATGCTGCGTAATCCCCCCTGCTTCGCCCTCGATGACGTTGGTTTTCCGGATGTAGTCCAAGAGCGAGGTCTTCCCGTGGTCGACATGCCCCATGACCGTTACGATCGGCGGACGCGGCAACAAATCCTCCGGTCGGTCCTCCTCGACTTCGATCGCCTCCTGGATGTCCACCGTAACGAATTCCACCTTATACCCGAACTCTTCGGCCACGATCACCAACGCTTCGGCATCCAAACGCTGGTTGATCGACACCATCAGTCCGAGGTTCATACAAGCCGTAATGACCTCCGTAACCGACACGTCCATCATCGTCGCCAACTCGCTCACCGTTACGAACTCCGTAACCTTGAGGATCGATTTTTCGCGTTCCTGCTGCTCCATCTCCTCGGCCATCCGCCCATGAATAGCCTCGCGCTTGTCCCGCCGGTATTTCGCGCTCTTGCTCCCTTTCCCCTTGGTGGTCAGCCGCGCCAGAGTCTCCTTAATCTGTTTCTGTACCTCTTCGTCGCTCACCTCCTGTCGCACCACCGGCTGCTTGCCGCCCCGGCCCTTACGCCCGCCGCCGGCATTCGCATTCCCGCCGAACCGGCCGCCGCCGTTATTTCCCCCGCGACCATTCCCACCCGGTCCGCCGCCCTGACCGAATACTCCCGCCGGACGAGCGGAACTCCCCGGCGTATTGGCCACATCGACCTTTCCTTTCTTGATCCGGTTGCGTTTGCCGCGCTCGCCGCCGCGCCCCCGCTCATAAGTGGTCGGCAGCTCGATTTTCCCAACGATCTTCGGACCGGCCAGTCGATTGGCGTCGTCATTGGCCCGAAAGACCTCCGGTTCGGCCTTTTTCTGCGGTTGCTCCGCCGCCTGCGCCGCGGCCGGTGCCGGACTGGACGAAGACTCCGGTTGTCGCTCCGACGACTGCGGTTCGGGCTTGGCTGCCGCCGCTTTTATCTGCGGTTCCGCCGGTTTTGCCGGCGCTTTCACCGGCGATTCGGCCGCTTTCGTTTGCGGTTGTTCCGTCTTCGCCCGCTGTGCCTCGACTTTCTCCTGTTCAACCGGTTTCGGCTGCGCTTTCGTTTCGACAGCCGGAACCGATTCCGTCCGAGTCTGCTGGCTCTGAGCCTGAGTCTTAGCCTTCTTTCCCCCCTCGAGATCCAGTTTCCCGACTACTTTCGGCCCGCTCAGCGTTTCGACCGGGGTCGAGAACACGGCATTGCTCTTCACATTCGCCACCGGTTCCTCCTTCTCCGCAGCCGCCGCGGTCTCTTTCCCTTTGGCCGCCCCGGCAGCGGTGGGAGCAGGGGTCTGTACGGCCGCAGAGGTGTCGTTATCGTGCAGCGAGACGCTCTCCTTAACCGGTTTGATCCGTTCGCGGATGTTGATCTTCTCGACGTTCTTCCCGCCGAACTCTTTCTGCACGAGTTCCACCGCCGCCGGATCGAGGATCGTACTCGGCCCGCGGTCCACCTTGAACCCTTTCTTCTCCAGGAACTCGATGACGGTCCCCAGCCCCACGTTATACTCGCGTGCGACAACGCTCAATCTGACTTTGGTCTGTTTCTCTACTGCCATGTAATCTCTATCCTTTCCTCGATTTTTTAACCTGTTCGCCGGCTTATCGGCCCGACTGCCTTAAAATAAAAGCACGAAGGACTCCAGGCCCGTTCGACGTATCTATTCAAACTCGCTCCGCAAGATCCGAAGCACTTCCTGGATGGTCTCCAGTTCCAGATCGGTACGTTTGGCCAGGTCCTCGGCCCCCTGTGCCAGGACGCGTTTGGCCGTGTCCAAACCGATCTTCTTGAACTGGTCGATGATCCAAGGTTCGATCTCGTCCGTAAATTCGGTCAGAGCGACATCCTCTTCATCCTCTTCGTTGGTCTCGCGATAGACGTCGATCTCATACCCGGTCAACATACTCGCCAACCGGATATTGAGCCCTCCCTTCCCGATCGCGAGCGAGATTTCGCTCGGTTTCAAGTGCACCTCGGCGCGTTTGTTCTCCTCGTCGATATCGATCGAGAGCACCTTGGCCGGATTCAACGCCCGCTGGATCATCAAGTTCGGATTAGCGGTATAATTGACCACGTCGATATTCTCGTTCTTGAGTTCCTTGACGATCCCATAAATCCTAGATCCCTTGACCCCGACGCACGCCCCCACCGGATCGATCCGTTCGTCGTAAGACTCGACCGCCACTTTCGCCCTCTCGCCCGGAATCCGAACAATCTTCTTGATAGTGATCAGCCCGTCGAAAATTTCCGGCACCTCCAGCTCGAACAACCGCTCCAAAAATTCCGGCGCAGTCCGCGACAAGATGATCTTCGGACTGTTATTAATCATCTCGACTTTCGATACAATGGCCCGAATGGTATCCCCCTTCCGGAAAAAGTCGCTCGGGATCTGTTCCGCCTTGGGCAACAAGAGTTCGTTATCCTCATCATCCAAAACCAAGATCTCGCGTTTCCAAACCTGGTACACCTCGCCGGTAATAATTTCACCAACCCGTTCCGTATATTTCTGAAACAAATTGGCTTTCTCCAGCTCGGTAATCCGCGAGGCCAAATTCTGCCGAATAGCCAACACGCTCCGCCGCCCGAAGTCCGAGAATTTCACCTCGGTAGCCACCTCTTCCCCCACCTCGTACGTCGGATCGATCTTCCGCGCATCGCTCAGGCTGATCTGCGTATTCTCGTCCAGCACATCCCCGTCCTCCATCACCAACCGGTTCCGCCAGATCTCGAAGTCGCCGCTCTCGGTGTTGATAATGATGTCGAAATTCTCGTCCGACCCGTAAGTCTTCACCAGCATGTTCCGAAAAACATCCTCCAAAACCCCTACCATCGTAGCCCGGTCGATATTCTTCAGTTCCTTGAACTCGGCAAACGTATTAATCAGATTTATTGTTTCCATCGCTCTTTCTGTCTGCCCCTCCCTCTCCCTGGGTCGATCGGCCCGGAGGAAGAGGAGGGCTATTGTGTGTTATGTATGTATTTGAATCCGTGTTATTTGAACTCGAAATGCTCGCTCACCGCCTTGGTCTCCGCCAACTCGATCCGCTCCCGCCGTTCGACGTCGCTCTTGCGTTTTTTCCCCGGCAGCAGTTCTTTGACGGTATAAGCCACCTCGATCGCCGAAGGTATGTCTTCTTCCGTGTCGCCCCCATAGCCTATGCCGCACAAAACCGCACCGGTCAGCTTCCGCCCGTCCCGGAAAAGGACATCCACGTACGGCAAAACGTCTCGCGCCAGAGCCTGCTGCATGAGTTTCCTGTACTGCCGCCCCATCCGCAACGGCTGCCCCAATCCGGCGCTCATCACGACCAACGAAAAGTCGGGCAACTGTTCAGCCAGCTCCGCTTCGAGCCTCGCCGAGATCTCCCGGCTCAACACCGCGCAGTCGTCGATCCCCACCCCCGTCTCTCCGTCGCTGTCCACCGACACCTCGATCTCGTCCTCCGCAGCCCCCTTACACGCCACCTCCACCACGAAAAAACCTCTCTCCGCCCACGGAGATCCCTCGCCCTCCACCAGGTCCGCAACCGTATCGCGTATCACCTTTTTATTATCCATAATACTTAAAAACTTCTTTGGGCGACAAGCTTCTGTGCTGTTGTTCCTCCACCCGAATCATCCAAAATTGGGTTTGGCAGCGCGCTTTCTTGACCCGAGCCGCCGACAGCGGAAAGCCTTTGGGACCGAAACTGCCAATAAAACACCCGAAGGGTGCGCCACCGCGCGGGGTGGCGGTGGCTCGCCCGTCCGCTGGACGGGATTTCCAAGTCTTTGCACTCTTGCTTTGGGCACGCCTGGCAAGTCATTCAGATTTGCAACAAACCGCGATCAGACGCACGGATTGCCCCCGTTTCGCCTCCTTCGGCCTGTCGCCTACCCGAGCGGCTTCGCCGCTGGGCGACGAGGCCGGCAACCCGGAGGGTTGCAAGTTGCCGAAACACACTTTTCCACAACAAACCGCGCCCAAAGGGCGCGCGGGACGGCCGCCGCCCCACGGCCGGGCCCGCAACTCGGCGGTGCTCGTTGCGTTTCCGCCGGGCGACCGACCCAATGCAGCTCGGCACTCGAAAACTGGACTTTGTTCTGCAAGCCATCCCAAACCGCGCGCTGGCGGAAATCCTGTTCAAAAGCGACTTCACGCTTTTGAACGATTTCCTACTCCAGCTGTCGCGCGCGGGGTCTTTATCTTAGAGAAACCGTGTCAGACGCGCTCAGGCCGCGCGGCCGCGGGTGCCCCCGCTGGGCGGGCGATACTACGTATCGCTTTACTATTCTAAAAACAGTTTCTGACCGCGCGCCTGCGAAATTCATCCGTTTCAATTCACATTGAAACGGCGTATTTCGCTACTTAGGCGAGGCGCGCGGGGCATGTGGCAAAGACAGCCCCCAATAAAGGCGCGCGCCGTGGCGCGAATGCGTCGGCCGCGCGGCCCCGGATGCCCCGCTGGGCGAGCATGCTGCGCATCGCTACAACGACCACAGAAAACCCCACAAAAACCGACAAAACAGGCGGCGCTTCGCTATTACTACCGCCGAAAAAACCGCAAAGCCCTAACAAAAAAGGTTGCGCATCGCCTGGGATATCCGGCAGCCGATTGTTCACAAAAGAACAATCTGCTCGGCCAATGAACGTATTTCAAGTTAATGGTTAAAAAACAGGAAACGGAGGTTATCCACCCCCGTTTCTGAATCTCACCCGACGAGCGAAATACTCGTAACGGTGCAAATATAGGCAAAGTTATGCAGTTATGCAAATCCGCACCCGGAAACTCCACAAATCCCTCCCCCCCCAAAAAACAGTTACTCTTCGTCCGGCTGCTGGGGTCCGGAGTCTTTTCCGCCTGTCCGCGCCCGCGCGACCGGTCAGGGGGGGGGGTGGGGGGGT
>JAIDFC010000132.1 GCA_029054535.1 Rikenella sp.
ATTAAAACCGGGGGGTTGTTTTTCACAACTTCTTTTCCCCTACAGAGCGCCGCTGCGATTCAAGAAGACAGGTCTCTCAGCCCATCACACCCCCTCCTCCGGCACCTGCACCACCTCGATCCCGGCCCGCTTCAACAGCTCGACCCCGTCCTGCGAATGGTAAGCGTCGCAAAACACCACCCGCCGGATCCCGGCCTGGATAATGAGCTTAGCGCACTCGATACACGGCGAAGCGGTTACATAAAGCGTCGCCCCCAACGAACTGTTGTTCGACTTGGCGACCTTCGTAATCGCGTTCGCCTCGGCATGCAGCACATACGGCTTGGTCAGCCCCGTCGCCTCGTCCTCGCACACGTTTTCGAACCCTTGCGGGGTTCCGTTGTAACCGTCCGAAATGATCATCATGTCGCGAACGATCAACGCGCCCACCTGACGCCGTACGCAATACGAGTTCTCGGCCCATATCCGGGCCATCCGAATATACCGGCTGTCCACCTGCCGCTGCTTCTGTTCCTTATACCCCATGAACAAACTGATTCTAATCTTTTTGCTATAAACCCGTGTTTGGCTACGGGAGGGTACTGTTCTTTTTAACTTCGCTACGCTCGTTTTGCCTGGCGGCGAGGAGGAAGGCGAAGCCAACAAAGCGGCAGTTCTATACAGTAGCCAAATACCGAGTTACAGCAGAAAGAACGGGTTGTTTTATTCGTCGAGGAGGATCTGGAGGATTTTGATCGCGGCATCCGTAACCGGCGTACCCGGTCCGAAGATCGCGGCCGCCCCGTTTTGGTAGAGGTAGTCGTAATCCTGGTGGGGTATGACCCCGCCGACGATCACCACGATATCCTCGCGTCCCAAGCGTTTGAGTTCGGCCACGATCTGCGGCACCAGCGTCTTGTGCCCCGCCGCCAAGGAGGAAACCCCCACGACATGCACGTCGTTTTCGACCGCCTGTTTGGCTGCCTCTTCCGGTGTCTGGAACAACGGCCCCATATCGACATCGAACCCGATATCCGCATACCCCGTCGTAACCACCTTGGCCCCCCGGTCGTGTCCGTCCTGTCCGAGTTTGGCGATCATGATCCGAGGCTGCCGCCCCTCTTGTTTTGCAAAGCGTTCGCACAGCTCCTTGGCCTTCGCGAATTTTTCGTCGTCTTTCACTTCTGCCGAATAAACACCTGAAATAGAGCGGATCACCGCATTGTAACGCCCGACCACCGCTTCGCAGGCATCCGATATTTCGCCCAGCGAAGCCCGCACCTTGGCCGCTTCGACGGCCAGTTCCAAGAGGTTCCCCTGCTTGGTCCGCACACACTCGGTAATCGCCGCCAACGCCCGGTCCACCGCCGCCTGATCGCGCGTCGCGCGCAGTTCCTGCAACCGTTTGACCTGCGACTCGCGCACCGCCGTGTTGTCCACCGCCAGGATGTCGATCGGATCCTCCTTTTCGAGCCGATACTTGTTCAGCCCGACGATGGTCTGTTCGCCGGAGTCGATCCGCGCCTGGGTCCGTGCCGCCGCCTCTTCGATCCGCATCTTCGGCACGCCGGTTTCGATCGCCTTGGCCATCCCGCCCAGCGATTCGACCTCCTCGATCAACGCCCAAGCCTTGTGCATGATCTGGTTGGTGAGCGACTCCACATAATACGAACCCGCCCAAGGGTCGATCCCACGACAGATATTGGTCTCCTCCTGAATATAGATCTGCGTGTTCCGCGCGATCCGGGCCGAGAAGTCCGTCGGCAGCGCGATCGCCTCGTCCAACGCATTGGTGTGCAACGACTGAGTATGCCCCAACGCGGCCGCCATCGCCTCGATCGCGGTCCGAGCCACGTTGTTGAACGGATCCTGTTCCGTGAGCGACCAACCGGAGGTCTGCGAGTGGGTACGCAGCGCCAGCGACTTCGGGTTCTTCGGATTGAACCGGCTCACGATCTTGGCCCACAGCATCCGCGCGGCGCGCATCTTGGCGATCTCCATGAAGTGGTTCATCCCGATCGCCCAGAAGAACGACAGCCGCGGCGCAAACGAGTCGATATCCATCCCCGCATTGACCCCCGTGCGCAAATATTCCAACCCGTCCGCCAGCGTATAGGCCATCTCGATATCGGCCGTCGCTCCGGCCTCCTGCATGTGGTACCCCGAGATCGAAATGGAGTTGAATTTCGGCATATGTTTCGAGGTGTACTCGAAAATATCGGCGATGATCCGCATCGAGAATTCCGGCGGATAGATATAGGTGTTCCGCACCATGAACTCCTTCAGAATGTCGTTCTGAATGGTCCCGCTAAGCTGGTCGAGCGTGCAGCCCTGTTCCAACCCCGCCACGATATAGAACGCCAGCACCGGCAGCACCGCGCCGTTCATGGTCATCGACACGGACATCTTATCCAACGGAATCCCGTCGAACAAGACTTTCATATCCTCGACCGAACAAATCGACACCCCTGCCTTCCCCACGTCCCCCACCACGCGCGGATGGTCGGCGTCATACCCGCGGTGCGTCGC
>JAIDFC010000133.1 GCA_029054535.1 Rikenella sp.
CTCGTGGGCTCGGTGATGTTTATAAGAGACAGCCGCTGGGTCGTGGGCGAGAACGTTCGCGGAATCCTTAGTTGGGCGGGCGGACTGGTTTTCGAGCAGGTGTGCGCTGACTTGGAGGCTGAGGGGTACGAAGTGCAACCGCTTGTACTTCCAGCTTGCGGTGTCGGAGCTCCCCACCGTCGCGATAGAGTTTGGTTTGTTGCCCACGCCCGCCGTTATGGAGGATCGGCGCAAACCCAATGGCGACCCAGAGCGCACGCGCAAGATCATGAGCAACCTGAACACCTACTCGGCAACGGCTCTTCTTCCGACCGCGCAGACGCAGGGTCTGAAGCGGTGCGAGAACGGCCGGTCGGTGTTCTATCCGACGGACCTGCTGCCGACTCCGACTGCTTCCGATCACCAGTCGCCGGGGACACATGGGACGGGCGGCAAGGACTTGAGAACTACCGTATCGTCCCGGACTGGGAACAATTCCCGACTCAATCCCCGGTTTGTTGCAGAGATGATGGGTTTCCCGCCGGATTGGACGGTATTACCGTTCCTCGCTGGAGAAGCGAATCGATAAAAGCCTACGGCAATGCGATAGTGCCGCAGGTAGCCTATCGAATTTTCCAAGCCATAAACGAGTACGAAAGATGATTACCGAAGCCCTACAACGAAAGATAGACCACTCGATCGACCTTTTGCGGCGAGCGGAAGGGTTGGCCTTGAGGATGCACCCTGATGGATTCCATCTCGCATTCAGCGGTGGCAAAGATTCGCAGGTGCTATATCACATCGCAAAGATGGCCGAAGTGAAGTTCAAGGCTCACATGCAGGTAACCACGATCGACCCGCCGGAGGTGATGGCGTTTGTGCGCAACCACTATCCGGAAGTTGAGTTACACCGCCCGCCACTCAATTTCTATCAGCTTATCGAAAAGAAAGGTATTCTGCCGACCCGAAATGTGCGATGGTGTTGTGAGAAGTTAAAAGAACACGCAGGGAGAGGTTCGGTTACGTTGGTGGGGGTGCGATCGGCGGAAAGTGCAAGGCGGGCAAAGAGGGCCGAGGTGGAAAGGGTGAATACGAACAAGGCTCGGAGGAAGCAATACAAAGATGAGGGAGACCGTGAAGCGCTTTTCGGGGCTACAGATGAGATGTTACACCAGTGCGTGAAAGGCTCTGATCGGATTGTTATCTCGCCGTTGTTTCGGTGGACAGATGCCGATGTGTGGAATTTCATTCGAGGTAATGGTATCGAATATTGCAGGTTGTACGACGAGGGGCATCACCGAATCGGTTGCATCTTTTGCCCGATGGCTTCTCTGAAAGAGAAGCAGATACAACGCCTGCGCTATCCGGGTTTTGAACGAGCGTTGAAGCGGAGCATTCAGCACATCATTGATCGGGCCGGATATGCGAATCGATACAACGCTACTGCGGATGAAGTGTTCGAGTGGTATTTATCGAACGATGAGATGCCCAAATATTTTGGGATGATCCGGAATCAAACGAAACTTGATCTATGATAACAATCAATGCCCGCTTCACACATTATGGTCGGTTGCAGCTGCTTCGTGAGCAGCAGATGAACCGGAAGCCATCACCGCCAACAGCCGATGAACAGCGGCAGGCGTACTATGCGGTCGATATGCTGCTCTTCGTTCAGTGCCTGCTGACATCCACGTGCGACCTGACCCGCGCGCTGCGGGATGCTGGGTTATTGCGACATGGGGTCAAGCTGGCCATGAACCGGATGGATGTCATTACGGCGGAGGTCAGCGAGGCGGCCTACCGGGTCTTCACCCTCCGCACCGATCTTGGGCGGCCCTATGTCGATCGCTGCGAGGAGGCCTATCGAATCATCGACGATTCAGTCGAGGGGATTTCGGAGCCGATAGCGGTGTCGAAGTACAAGAGCATCACGCTGGCATTGGTGGCGTTGATAGCGGAGTACAACGACCGGCTATGTCCCCGTTTCCGGTTCGACGCGGCCGACAGACTCCGGGTAGTCCCGACTCTGCTCCGACAAGTCGCTGCCGACACCAACCCGCTGGCGGCGACCATCATCCGAACCAATGTAACAGCCCAAAACCTGCAAATAGAAATTAAAGACTAAATCGCACAGCTATGACCTTTCAAGATTTTCAGACAACGATCATCGCTCGCTGCAAGGCTGCTGGAGCGTGCGAGCCGGAGTTCAAACGGCTGCTGGCTGCTAAGAACAGTGGCGATAGACCCGGATTCATCCGAGTGCTACTGAACAACCACTGGTGGTGCATTGATAAGAGAATCTACGATGCAGCATTCTTTCTTGAACTCGAAGAGCAAGATGTGCTACTCGAAGCGGGGTTGCAGACGCATAGGAACAATCCAATCCGATTCAGCAGGTCAGTAGAGGTTGGCGGCAGGAAGTGGAAGCCTTACAATGAGGGGGCGACGGCGGAGAACGGAGTGGGGACCTACATGACGTTCGACGAGGCGAACGACCCTAAGTCGGGGCGTATCGTTCCGAGCGTGGAGGATTTCGAGGCGTTGTGCGAGTTGCCGAGCGAATGGGCTTTGTATCAAGGGCAATTCGGTCGTCTGTTCGACGGTCGGCTGTTTATTCCTGCCGGGGGATTCATGGATAAAGGCTCCGGTACGTTGTATAGCGTCGGCGACCGCGGGTACAGCTGGACGTCTTCCGTTACGACGGGTACCTACGCCTACCACTTGGGCTTCAGCGACGGCGGCCTCTACCCGAATGGCAGCAGCAGCCGTGCGTACGGTTTTCAGTTGCGTTGCCTCCAGGAATAGAAATCAAAAACAGAATGACTATATGACACGCGAAATCAAATTCAGAGGAAAACGTATTGGCGGTGATGAATGGGTATTTGGAGACTTGCTCCACGACAGAGATATGCACCCGCATATCGTACCGCAAAATCAAGGGTTTGACATCGACGACGATATGTGTGAGGTTTACGCAGTCGATCCGGACACCGTCGGCCAATACACGGGACTCAAGGACAAGAACGGGCAGGAGGTTTACGAGGGGGATATAGTCGTGAATCGAGAATATCATAATGAGGCCTGGCGCTTGTTCACCGCAGAGGAGACTCTGGAATTAGACATAGCCGATATAATGGGAGAATTGAAAAAGGAAGAAATAGGCTGTATCATAACCCAATATGCGTCTATGTATTTTGAAGAGCAAGATGGGTGTTATATAGACATTGCTGCGATGGGTGGTGAGCAGAGATTTTCACACCCGATTTATGAGCTTGAGGTCATCGGCAACATCCACGACAACCCGGAGCTACTGAAAGGAGGGGAGCAATGAGAATACTTCACCTGCCGCTCAAAAAGGAGTGGTACGAAATGATTGAAAGCGGCGAAAAACGGGAGGAGTACCGGTTGAGATCACCATACTGGGTGAATCGGTTGCGTGATAAAGATAAAACTTGCGCCGACAAGGTCGAGGGCTGTGAATGTAATCGAATATGTTGGAAAATAGGGAATTGTGGGTTCGCGCATTTCGATGCCGTCTGCTTCTCTTACGGTTACACCAAGCGGCGGATGCTGTGGGAATGCGAAGGTATCACCGTCGGTCGAGGTCGTCCGGAATGGGGAGCGCCGGATCACCAAACGTTCATCATCAAGCTGGGAAAAAGAATTGAACAATGAAAACGATTGAAGAAAAGGCGCGTGAGTATGCCGAGCTCGAAATCGGAACCGGACGAAAAAATCCCGACAACATCATCGCCATCGACCCGGATGTGGATCGCAGCGGGGTGGCGTGGCTACACCCGAAGACCCGACAGCTGGAGTGCGACGCGCTTCCGTTCCCGGAGTTGCTTGATTATCTCCTGGCGGCTCGAAGGGAATGTGAGGGACGATCGGAGTCTCTCGTCGTGGTGGTCGAGGCGGGATGGATGGTCCGAACGCATTACCACGCGAACTATCGGGACACCTATCGCGCGGCGGCGGCAAAGGGAAACTCGGTGGGACGGAACCACGAAACGGGGCGGAATATCGTCGCTATGTGTCGCCACTATGGCCTTACAGTGGTCGAGCAACGACCGCTCCGCAAAATCTGGGCGGGGCCGGATCGAAAGATCACCCACCGGGAACTCGTAGCCTTCGCGCCGATCGCGAACCGAAACCGGACGTCGCAAGAAATGCGCGATGCGGCGCTACTGGCCTGGAACGCAGCGGGACTGCCCATGTCGATTTTATAATCCCCGACAAGAACATTCCGACGAACAAAACGGATTCGCTTTAGAAATTTTCGTTCTTCTCGGGCCAATTCCCGTTAACCCAGTCGATCACCCGGCGGTTGGCGTCGTCTACCTTGCGACGGTCGAAGTCGATGTAGATGTCCGTAACGGTGTTCCCCCCGTGCCCCAGCGCGGCGGCGATCGTCTCTTTCGGGATGTCCAGCGACGCCGCAATCGTGGCCCACGTATGGCGAGCCCAATAGGTCGTGAGCCCGTCGACCCCCAACGCCTGGCCGATCACCGCCAGCCGCTTGTTGGTCCGGGCCGTGAAACCCCGGTAGTCCGAATACCGCTCCGGCCACTTCAACAGACTCGATTCGCCCCGATAACGATCCAAAATCGCCTGGGCTTCGGGCTCCACCCGGATCGAATAGAGTCGGTGGGTCTTCGCCCGACGGTACTCGACCCGACCGTTCCGAACTTCGGTCAACCCCATCAGGTCCACCACGTTGATCCCGATCAGATAAAAGATCAGCATAAAGGCGTCGGCAGCCTCCTGAAGGTCCATCCGCGGATCGCTCCCCTGCCACGCGCGATCGCGAATCGTACGCAGCTGTTCGATCGTCAGCGAACGTTTGATCGTCGCACTCTGCTTGATCTTGAACCGTCGAAAGGGGTACAATTCCAATCCGATGACATTCTCGTCGATCGCGTCGTTGAAGACGGCCCGGATGTTCCGAAAGTGGAAGGCGCGACCATTCACCGACGGGGTCTCTTCTCTCAAAAAAGCTTCGAACTCCCGCAGCCACGAAACGGTCATATCCGAAAACTGCAACCGATCGGCATCGGTAAAGGCTTCGATCCGACCGAGGGTATTGCGATACACTTCGCGGGTCCGTTCGGCTTCGCGCGTGGCAGCAAACCGCAGCAGGTACTCTTTGAAGCCCGGAACCTGAGACGAGGTTCCTCCTCGTTGGAGGTGGGCTTTCAGGCCGGCGATGTCGAGCCGCTCCAACACGCCCGTGCTTTTCAACTCGCGCAGCCGATCCTCTACGGCCACCTGTTCGCGCCGCACATAGGCGTTCAGCGAACGGGCATTGGCATGGCGGACCACTTCGCCATCGGCCCACTGGTCGCCGCGCAGGTAGAGGTCCAGAGGCAGAAAAAAACTGCGTTGTCGGTGGCTGACCCGGAGCTTGAGGGCATGTGTGCCGTCTTTGCGGACCGATCGGGTGTCGAGATACAGGGTGACGGAGGCCATTTTTCGCTTTGCTTTTGCTCTTATTTTGCTCTTAAAGGTGCCGATTTTTGCCGAGATACGCAAGATTTCGCCGCAAAAACCGCCGGTGAGCAGTCGCTAAAAACAACGAAAAAGCCTTGTAAATCGCCGTCTAAACAACGAATTTACAAGGCTTTCCTTAATGTCGGGGTGACAAGATTCGAACTTGCGACCACTCGCCCCCCAGACGAGTACTCTAACCGGGCTGAGCTACACCCCGCTCATTTTCCGGACACAAAAGTACACCTTTTTCGCGATTTTCAAAACCCGACACACACGGAAGAACCGAAAAAACTATCTTTGAAACTCGAAAAACACCATATCCACCGAATTCATGTTATTAGCCGCTACCCTGCTCGCCGCCCTGGCTTGGGCCATCGCCCCGCCGACCGGCAATACGACCGATATCGTCGTCGACTCGCGCCACCGAAGCCTCGAAGAGGCCGTCGCTGGGACCACAGCCCCCGACAGCATCATCCGAACACTCTCCCTCGTCGATGTCGAATACTACGGCTTCGCCGGACGGCTCCACCGGGGGCAGATCGTCGTTCATAGCGATCTCTCCGATGACGTCCGAGCGATTTTTCGGGAGATCAAAACACAGCGGTTTCCGGTACAGAGCGTGATTCCAATCCGCTTCGACCGACCGAACAACGGTACCTCGATGGACACGCTCAACAACACTTACGGATTCCACTACCGACCCAAAAATACGTTCCGAACCACACAACTCTCGGCCCACTCCTACGGGCGAGCCATCGACATCAACCCATACCAAAACCCGGCTCGACTGCGTAACGGTCGACTCGTCCCTGCCGGCGGACGCTACGACCCCCAGGCACCGGGCACACTCACGGCCCAATCGCCCATCACGCTCCGTTTCCGCCGTCTGGGCTGGCGATGGGGCGGGACATGGGCCTCGGTCAAAGACTACATGCACTTTGAAAAAACAATCCGCTAAACAAGACCTTACTCGAAACATTTACAGCACTGCGACTCTTAGGTTCTGTGTCCGACCTCCCTTTTCTGAACCGAGGGAGAGTTCCATACTGTAATTCGTAAATTAAAAAGTAAGTATCTTTAGGCTCGGTTAACATAGCGATTGAGATTATGGGAATAATCGGTTTGGGGAATGCCCTGACAGACATTTTAGTTCAGATGCCCGACGAGCGGATATTGGAGGAGCTGTCGATCGAGCGCGGCGGGATGTACCTGATAGACAGTGCGCAGCATCGAAAGATGATGGAGCGGATCGGGAACCTGCCCGGTCGTATGGCCGCCGGCGGATCGGCGGCGAACATGGTGGGAGGCGTGGCCGCATTGGGAGGGAGAGCGACGTATATCGGACACGTGGGAGCCGACGAGACCGGCGAAGCGTTCCGGGCCTGTCAACAACGCAAAGGAATCCGATCCTTATTGGGGCTTTCCGAGCAGACCCCGTCCGGCAAGTGTATTTCGTTGATATTTCCGGATGGCGAGCGGACCATGCTCACCTACCTCGGCGCAGCATTGGAAATCGACACCCGACACTTCACCCGCGAACATTTCGTCGGACAACAAGTCTGCTTCATCGAAGGCTACCTGCTCAACAGTCCGGCCGTGATCGAGCCGGCGATGGAAGCGGCCAGGGCGGCCGGAGTACTCGTGGCCTTGGATGCGGCCAGCTTTACCGTGATCCGGGAATTTCGGACGTATGCCGAACGGTTGATCGATCGGTACGTCGACCTGCTGTTCGCCAACGAAGAGGAGGCCGCTGCGCTGACCGGCGCCGAGACACCGGAGAGTGCGCTCGAACGATTGGCGCCGCGTTGCAGGACCGTCGTGGTGAAGGTCGGACCGAACGGATCGTTGATCGCCCGCGGCACGGAACGCTACCGGATCGGCACGATCGACGCTCGGCCGGTGGACAAGACCGGTGCCGGAGATTTGTATGCGGCGGGCTTTCTGTATGGATTCGCCCGAGGCTTGTCATTGCAGCAATGCGGCGAGATAGGAGCCGTCGTCTCCAGCAAAAGCATCGAAGTGCTCGGAGGCGAATTGCCGGAAGAGGTGTGGCGGGGGGTGAAGCCCGGGGGGGGGCGGCGGGGAACACGCGGCGCCCCCCGGGGGGGTGCCCCCGAGAGGTATTAAAAAAAGACGCGGGCGCCCCGAAGGAGAAATTGATAGGGGGGGG
>JAIDFC010000134.1 GCA_029054535.1 Rikenella sp.
TTTGTACTGCGCTCCGTAGGTGTGCACCTCTCCGCCGGTTACGTCGAGCTTGGAGTTGATCCCCAAGTTATAAGATTAGGGAAAAGACGTATTTTTCGCTTTCAATTTGTATCTTTGACATCGCATCCGGCGTGGCTTTGTCGGCGTAATTGTTGTGATTCGCTTTCAATTTGTATCTTTGACATCGCTACGATGAAAAAGGCAACGGCAACGACCGTTGTGATTCGCTTTCAATTTGTATCTTTGACATCCCAATGGGGGTGAGAAGAAAATCATGAAGGTTGTGATTCGCTTTCAATTTGTATCTTTGACATCGATTCTCAATATCCTTCTGATGAAGGATTGTTGTGATTCGCTTTCAATTTGTATCTTTGACATCAACTCACGAGATCCGAAGAGGATTGAGGCAGTTGTGATTCGCTTTCAATTTGTATCTTTGACATCAACGTCGTTATAGATCTTTTGATAGGCGAGGTTGTGATTCGCTTTCAATTTGTATCTTTGACATCCTCCCCGTCGGGTTCGATCTCCCGGAGGCTGTTGTGATTCGCTTTCAATTTGTATCTTTGACATCCATTCATCTGGGCGTAATTGCGAGCGACAGTTGTGATTCGCTTTCAATTTGTATCTTTGACATCATATTTTCGATAGACTTCCGACAAGCTTCGGTTGTGATTCGCTTTCAATTTGTATCTTTGACATCAAACCTCCCTGACCAGACTTCGGTCGCCCAGTTGTGATTCGCTTTCAATTTGTATCTTTGACATCTCCTAAGGACTTCGTGGGGAGCGACGCACAGTTGTGATTCGCTTTCAATTTGTATCTTTGACATCAAGCGGGCGGGGAAAGGCCGCACCGGGTTGTTGTGATTCGCTTTCAATTTGTATCTTTGACATCCCTGACGGACGATTCCTTGAGTATTCAGTAGTTGTGATTCGCTTTCAATTTGTATCTTTGACATCACAATCAATGGTAAGTGTCCGGAAATGAGGCTGTTAAAGAGAAAATAGGATTCGAAAAATCCTAAAAATAAAGCCCTGATTTTCAGGGCTTTATTTTTTTAGACGGCTGTAATCGGATCCCGGCAAAAAATCAGAATAACTCCAGCTGTTGCCAACCCACCGCAACGGTCTCCGGATCGCGACCCTGAAAAAGTTCCATCATGCCGAACTGTTTGTCCGTGATGCACATGATCCCCACATGACCGGCAGGCGGTAACGATAATTTTACTCGACGAATGTGAACCTGTGCACTCGCCATCGAAGGACAGTGGCGAACGTAGATCGAGAACTGGAACATGCAAAAACCGTCTCGGAGCAACGATTTCCGAAAATCCGTGTAGATCTTTCGTTGCTTTTTGGTCTCGGTCGGCAGGTCGAAAAAGACAAGTACCCACATAATCCGGTATTCGCTTAAACGGTTCGTCGGCATCATACGCATCGATCGGTTTAGGGCGGGAAATGACAAGAGGCAAACCGGGAAACGACCGATCACCAGGTCGGATAGGCGATCTGGCGGGCAGTCCCGGCGTAACATTTCGCCAATGATGCGGTCGTTTGTCCGACGGCTATCATCAACGGATTGCGCTTGCCGCCCAACACGACGTCGAGCGTCGGAATCGTCAGCAGGCGCGATTTGATCGACCGACCGAGTTCCGAGAAATCCTCGCCGTCGTCGAGGATCGTACAAATCAACCGATCGACAAACGGTCTGTAGGGCTCCATCACGTCGTCGGCCAGGGCAAAGGCGTTGTAGCGGTTGTGGTGGTGGATCCCCAACGTCGGCAGAAGGCCCGAACAGACCAATGCCCGCGCCACCACCGCCCGCAAGATAGCATAGCCGTAGTTGAGCAGGTTGTTCGGCGGTTCTCCTTCGCGGTCGCGGCGGAAAGAGGGGACCCATCGCAGGAAGAGCTTACTCCAAAAATAGGCCGCGGCCCGACCTTCGAGGTTGTCCGGGTCATCCGAGCGCACCGACGAGGCCCAAAACCGCATGTTCTTGTGCGGAATGCCCCGTTCAGCCAGCAGCGACGCCTGGTTCGCGATCTTGGCCCGTACGGTCTGTTGCCAGAGCTGTTTGCGGAGCGGCGCCGAACAGTCGATCTGTGCCCGGAACCGTTCCTGTTGTACCGTATGCCCCTCCAGAGGCAGGAGCAGACCGGCCGGCATCCGCGACGTGTCGCATGTAACGACCGCTGTCGAGTTGTCGAGCAGCCGGTCGAGCAGTCCCTGTGTAACGGTGATCTGGCGATGGTCCAGCACCACGATGCCGATGTCTTCGATCGGCACGGTATTGATCCCCGAAGCATCGTCCATTCCCTCGGCGCCCGGCAGATGGATCACCAGCTGGTCGTTCCGCAGGCTCAGGTAGGCCGGGTTTCCGAAGTAGAGCGTTTTTTTTATCATATATCATCGGGTAAGGTGATGCATCCAAGTAGGTCGATTCGGACTTTGATCGGGGCGAACGAACCGAAACTGCTGAGCCCGACCATCTCCGTATCCTTGGTAATCGTTGTGGCCAGGTGGTGTCGGAATTTGAGTTTGTAACCGGTCTGTCCGATCGATTGCAGGCGATAGAGGTGTTTGCTGAGTAGGGCGCGGTCCCCCTGTTCGATCGCCGCGCGCGCTACATCGGGATCGAGCCCCAGAATGACCATCTCGTTCTGCTGGAGGCTGAATTCGTATTGCCACTCCGGTAGCGGCAGCTTCTTGAGGAACGACGTGCCGAAACGATCGCTCCGGGCCTCGACCGAGTCCCAGGCCTGGTCCGGTCGACGGATGATGACCGGCAAACCGAGGCGTTTCCGTTCCACGGCATGCCAGAAGGTGCAGATCTGGTAGTGTCGTTTCCCGTCCGGCGAGCGGTAGAAAGCGATGTGGTGGTTGTTGCCCGGTTTGACGAAACCGATCGGGCGTCCGGTCTGCGGATCGTATCGTACCGCCTCGACCGAGGTGTCGTTCAGTCCCGTATGGCAACGCACGCTGCGGACCTCCCGTCCCTGCAGGCGGAACGGTTCGCCCTCTTTCGCGCCGCCGCTCAGCCACGCACGTACGGCCTCGCGCAGAGCCGGGTCGACGATTTTGTCCGTCTTGTCGAACTTCGGGGTCAGCGGATAACGGATCACGTAGACCGGTTTCCCGGTCTTCGGGTCGGGAATACGCCCGTAGACACTCTCTTCGCTGAGTGCGCCGCGCGGAACCTGAACGCGCTGTACGACCCGTTTCTGTCCATGGCGACCGGCCGTCCGAACCCCCGGTGTCGAGACGCGTTTCCCGGCCTTCATCGAGACCAGAATTCCGGCGGCTTGCTCCATCACCTGGGCCGTCGTGAAAGGACGCTGCGAGACGAAGTATCGTTCGACCAACCGTAGCCGGCGATCCGTCGGAACGCTGCCGCCGGCCTTCCGGATCCGCTCCTTCATCTCGGCCTGGGTCTTCTCCCGGCTCAGGGTGTTCAGGCGCTGGATGTAGCTCTGCCGCGTGCAGGCGATCGTCAGCGCGTCGATCGCATGGTGGCGATGGTCGTCGCGTTTGGTCCAATCTTTGATGCGTTCCGTGCGGTGCCGCTGCCCGTCGCGCTCGTATTCCACCCACTCGGTCGCCCCCTCGATCTCCCGGTAACGGGGCAACTGGAGCTCCATCAACACATCTTCCCAGCCCCATACGCGGCGCAGATAGGCCGTTACGCTCCCGCCGGTGGTCCACACGTCGCTGCAGACCTCGCGCAACAGTTCGACCGCTTTCCGGGCGATATACTGGCTCTGACGCAACTGACGTTCGATGAAGTCGTCCGGAATCTCGCTTCCCTTCATGAGTAGTTTCCGACGTTTGGCGCGATTTTTGGCGCAGAGTCGATCGACCCGCTCCAGATAGGCGGTAAACGCTGCCGAACCCTTCGTCTCCATATAGTCGCGGGCCGTACTGTTCCCCTTCTCGCGGTTGCAGGACTGGTGCGAGAGGGTCTTGTTGCTCATCGAGTCGTCGAAGAGCAGCGACTGCGGGACGATGTGTTCGACATCGACCTGGTCGCCGGTCAGCGCCTCGGTCAGGGTGATCGGACGACCGCAGTACACGCACGCGTTTCCGATCGCGGAGAGTTCTTCGTAGAGTTTGTATTTCTGGATCACCCGACGGGTCGCCCGCACGCCCGGATAGTCGTTCTCGATTCGGGCCGCGATGCGTTTGTTCTCCCGTTCGTTGTCCCGCATGCTCTTGGCGGTCCGTTCCCGCTCTTCGCGGCTCTGCTTCAACTCTCGGGCCAGCTCGATGCGGATCTCGTCGGGGTGGCCGTAATGCTCCAGAAGATGGTTGGTCAGGTTGACGAGCTGGTTCAGGACCTTCTCCACGACGGGTTGCCGCAGGGCGTTCTTGGGCAGCAGGCTGAGTCGATCTTTCAGCGGTCGGGCCCGGCGCTCCTCGACGGTCTCGGAATGGGAGTGGTCGTAACCGGCCAGCATCATCGCGTCGCTGTAGACATAGCCCCGATGCAGATAAGGCAGTATCCGACGCATCGCCTTGGTCGATTTGTTGCTGAACCCTTGTCTCCGGAAGTCGATGGCGGCCAGGCGAGTCGCGACTTCCGGACCGATGCCTGCGAATTTGCGGCGCAGTACCGCCGCACACTCCTCCGGATCGGATATCGAGTAGATCGTGTGCCACAGCCGATAGAGCGGACTCTCTTCGACAGCTGGATCGATGAGCAGCGCCGGCTCTTCGCCCAATGCTTCGCCGCTCTTTCGGTCATAGAGCATGGTGCTCCCCGGTCGTTTGTCGTCCGGCGTTTCGGTCAGCGGAAAGTCCAACAAGCCTTCCGGAATCGTCTCGTCGCCGAAAGCGGCGGCGATCGACGCATAGGTCTGATTGCCGATCAGGCCGCTCTTCTCGATCTTTTTGTCCGGCGTGTAGCCGTCGCTCTTTCGGAACCCGAGCAGCTTTTGCAGCTCCGTCCAAGAGAGCTTCGCCGCGGTCGAAAGCCGCCGGGCGATCGCCTCTCTCTGTTCCTGGGCGATGTCGTAAGGTTTTCCGCTCTTGTCCGTGATGCGGATGTGGTTGACCTGCTCCCAAATCCGACACTCTTGGGCCAGCGGCGAACTGCGCGGAGCCACTCTCGGCCCGCAGAGACGCTCGTGGCCGCGCACGATCTGCCGACGTCCCTCGAACTCGCACACCGAGACCAGCCCCTTACAAGATTTCAACGGTCGCTGCCGATAAATGATCTCGTCGCGCAGCCGGTGTCTCAGGGTATCGGTCAACACGTCGGGATAGTAACGTTGTTGGGTCGCGAAAATCCGGTCGAACTCCTCCACATAAGCAGCCCGCGGGTAAACGAGGTCGCGAACGCGGAATCCGCTCTCTTTCAGCAGCTCGCCGCAGAGGTACTGCCCCACGGTGAGCCCCCGTTCGCGCAACTCGTCGTAGCGGCCGTTGACGGTCTTTACATAATCGGTATCTTCTTTCGTGTTCCCTTCCGAACGGGCGGATTTGTATCCGCGTTTCTGGTTCAGGTGGAGCAGCACGCGGCCCAGCTCCGGCAGCGCGATCCGCTCCGAAGCGGCACGGCTCCGCAAAGACCACAACGCGATCTTTTCCAATCCTTTGCAACGCTCGTCGGGCAACATACCGTGCCGACGCAAGGCGGTGAGCAGCGTGGCGCGACGCATCTGATAGCGGTCGTATCCTTTTCGCATCGTCCGACGCTGGGTCCGGGCGGCGTTTTTCGAGATCGCGTTCCCGTTTTGAAACTGCGCGAAAGCGCCGTCCTTACCCGAATCGGCATCGGTCTGAGGGATGATCCGAACGCCCATATGCCGGATTTGCAGGGGACGACCCTCCGTGTCGGTCGTAATGATGCTGCTGCCGATCGAGGCGGTGCCTAAATCGAATCCCCAAATCGTTTTCATGTCGCGCGCGTGTGTAATTTTATGGATATAAAAGAATCGTGTCTGTCGCTTGGAAGTTCGGATTCTTTTTTGTTTCTTTGTCGTACAAATTGAAGCGAATCACAATAAGGAGCTTTTGCTCCGTTGTGAAAACATCCGGGGTGGCTTTCTGTTTCGGCAGGCGGTCGCCCCTTTTTTTGTTGCTGCGTTTAGTCCACCCGCCGGAAAACCAGCGCCGTACGACTCACGTTGTAGATCCGCATGTAGTGTCGGACGATTCCGTCTCCGTCGGTTCGGGGACAGGTGAAGTATTCCGCGCTCTCCGTCCCGCCCCGCACGCGTCCCTGACCGCCGAAAGAGGTCTCGTCGCTGCTCAGCGCCACGCGCCACTTCCCCGCCGACGGAGCCGGAAGCTCGTAGTCCGGGATGCTCGCCGTCGGGTGCCAGTTGAAGACGAACAGCAGCTCGGCCTGTTCATAAACCAACGTCTTGTTCGCCTCGTCAATCTTGATCCGGTAGCCGTAGCCGGCGCTCAGGATCCGATACTCCCGCAACAGCTCGACCATCGCCCCCTCGAACCGCGCCAGGTCGATATACCGCAGGTAATCCGCCTCGGCCAGCGACCACTGACGTCGCGCATGGGCATAGCTCCAGCCGTTCCCCTCCCGCGGAAAGTCGATCCACTCCGGATGGCCGAACTCGTTCCCCATAAAAGTCAGGTAGGCCTCCCCCCCTAAAGTCGCCGTAACGAGCCGGATCATCTTGTGCAGCGCGATCCCCCGGTCGATCACCAGGTTCTGCGACTCGCGGTTCATGGCGAAGTACATCTCCTTGTCCATCAGCCGGAATGCGATGGTCTTATCCCCCACCAGCGCCTGGTCGTGCGATTCGCAGTAGGCCACCGTCCGCACCCCCGGCAACCGGTTGCACAACACCTCCCACATCCGATAGAGGTCCCACTCCTCGTCCGGCACGTCTTTCAGGTATTCGATCCAGAAGTCCGGAATCGCCATCCCCAGCCGGTAGTCGAACCCCAATCCGCCGTCCTCGATCGGGAACGTGATGCCCGGCATGCCGCTCACATCTTCGGCCACGGTGATCCCCCCGGGCCTCAACTCGTGGACCAGCTCGTTGGCCAAGGTCAGGTACAGAATGGCATCCCGATTCGCCCCCGCGCCGAAATAGGCCTCCAGCCCCCAATCCGGCGCATTCACGCCGTGATGGTGGTAGAGCATCGAGGTAACGCCGTCGAACCGGAAGCCGTCGAAATGGAACTCCTCGAGCCAGTATTTGATATTGGACAACAGAAAATGTTGTACCTCGTGTTTCCCGTAGTCGAACAGCATCGAATCCCACTGCGGATGTTGCCCTGCCGCACCCGGCACCGAATAGAGGCTGTCGGTACCGTCCAGCCGATTGATTCCTTCGTTGATGTTTTTCACATAGTGCGAGTGCACGAGGTCCATCACTACCCCCAAGCCCAGCTCATGCGCCCGCTTAACCAGCCGTTTCAGCTCCTCCGGTGTCCCGAATCGCGAACTCGGCGCGAAAAAATTGCTCACATGGTACCCGAAGCTCCCGTAGTACGGGTGTTCGGCCACGGCCATCAGCTGCACGGTGTTGTACCCCAACGCCTTGATCCGCGGCAAAATCAGCTCCGTAAACTCCTCGTAGCTCCCCACCCCCTCCCGTTCCTGGGCCATCCCCGTATAAACATAAGACCCAGCCGACGAAACGTGAAGTGTAGATCTCGGTGGGGGCCCGTACATT
>JAIDFC010000135.1 GCA_029054535.1 Rikenella sp.
TCCACCATCTCGATTAGCAGCGCGCCCAAAGCCGCCAGGGTCTGTTTTTTGGCTCCGTTCAATATCAAAAGCAAATCCCCCGGTTCCATCCCGGAAACCGCCCCCCACTTCTCCAACTCCTCTTGTGTATAGAACTTATCCACGCTCGACTTGTACGCCCCGTCCGCCTCGCGCCGCACGTAGACCAGCCCTTTGGCCCCCACCTGCGGCCTTTTGACGAACTCCGTCAAGCCGTCGAGCTGTTTCCGCGTATAGTTCGCACACCCCGGCACTCGAATCCCCCCCACGTATTCCGCCCCGTCGAAGACCGCGAAGCCATATCCCTGCACCGTGGCCGTCAAATCATTGAAAGTCATCCCGAATCGAATATCCGGTTTGTCGGATCCGTATTTTTCCATCGCCTCGTGCCACGTCATACGCGGGAACCGGTCCGAAGCGAATTTCACGCCGATCGTCTTGTCGAACATCGTCCGCATCATCCCCTCGAACACCGCCAACACATCCTCCCGTTCGACGAACGCCATCTCGCAATCGACCTGCGTGAACTCCGGCTGCCGGTCGGCCCTGAGGTCCTCGTCCCGAAAACACCGCACGATCTGGAAATACCGGTCATAGCCGCTCACCATCAGCAGCTGTTTGAACGTCTGCGGCGACTGCGGCAAGGCATAAAACTCGCCCGGGTTCATCCGGCTCGGCACCACGAAGTCCCGCGCCCCCTCGGGCGTCGACTTGATCAGGTACGGCGTTTCGATCTCCATAAATCCCTGCTCATCGAGATACCGCCGCACCTCCTGCGCCAACCGATGGCGCAACATCATCGCCCGCTGCAACGGCCCCCGCCGCAAGTCCAGATACCGATACTTCATCCGCAGATCATCCCCCCCGTCCGACTGCTCCTCGATCGTAAAAGGCGGGACTTCGCTGACGTTCAGCACCTGGATCTCCTCGGCAAGTACCTCGATCTCGCCGGTCGGTATCTTGGCGTTCTTGGCCGACCGCTCCACCACCCGGCCCGTTACCTGAATCACGTACTCTCGCCCGAGCCCCTCGGCCACGGACTTCAACTCCGCCGAAGCGTGCTCGTCCACCGTAACCTGCGTGATCCCGTAACGATCCCGCAAATCCACGAATACCATCGCCCCCAAATTCCGTACCTTCTGTACCCATCCGGCCAATACAACCCGCTTGCCCACATCGGCCAACCGTAACTCGCCGCACGTCGCTGTCCTATACATCGCCTTGTGTCTAATAAGATAGTTTGAAATCTCAAAGATACATATTTTTATCTTTCTCTTTTTACGACCCTGTGTTTGACTACCGTACGAAACTGCCGCTTTTTTCAAAAAGCGGCACCAAAAACTTTTAGCTAGCATACGCTTTGTATGAGGCATCCGCAATCTAATGCTCTGGCCCATTGGGTGGGTAGGGTTTCCAATGCGGCGCATAATGAGCAAATAACCCAGTGCGCCGCATTGAGAAATCCCTACCCAAAACAAAAAGGGGACAAGGCTCTTGACTACGGCAGCCCATGCGATACGTAGTATCGCCGAAAGTTTTTTTGGTTCTTTTTGTTCACAAAAAGAACAGTACCCGCACATAGCCAAAGAACGGTTGCGAAAATCAAGAAAACAAATAAAGTATGTATATTTGTAAAATATCGAATTCTAACCCAACGATTTTTATGAACAAGAGACGTATGAGTTTGGCCGCGATTGCGGCAGGGTTGTTGTTGGCGTCGGTCGGCGGACCGGCGCAGGCGCAGCGATTTACCGAGTGGCAGGATCCGTCGGTGAACGAGATCAACCGGGCTCCGATGCGGGCATCGTATTTTGCCTATGAGACCGCCGATAAGGCGGCACAAGGTACGCCGGAAGCATCCGACCGCTACCTGTCGTTGAACGGGAAGTGGAAATTTTTCTTTGTCGAGAACGCCGACCAGCGTCCGACCGATTTTTACAAGACCGACTACAATTCCGCCGGTTGGGGAACCATTTCCGTGCCCGGGATTTGGCAGGTGAACGGGTACGGCGACGCGGTGTATATCAATCCGGGGTATCCGTGGAGCAACATCGAGCGGCCGACGCCGCCGCACATTCCTTCGCAGGATAATTACGTCGGGTCGTATATCCGGGAGGTGAGCGTGCCGGGGGATTGGAAAGGGGATGCGATTTACATCCACTTCGGGAGCGTTACGTCGAATTTGTATCTGTGGGTGAACGGGCGGTTCGTAGGGTATAGCGAGGATAGCAAGCTCGGGGCGGAGTTCGACCTGACGAAATATCTGGTGCCGGGACGGGAGAACAAGATCGCGTTTCAGGTATTCCGGTGGAGCGACGGGAGCTACCTCGAGGACCAGGACTTCTGGCGACTCAGCGGGGTGGCCAGAGGGGTTTATATGTATGCGCGGCCGCAGACCAGATTGGGAGATGTGCGGGTGGTAACGGATCTGGACGAACAGTACAAAGATGCGGTTCTGACGGTCGAGGCGGACGTGGTGCATGCGACGGGGGCGACGCGCGTGGACCTGACCCTGACCGATCCGGCGGGGAAAGTCGTGGCTTCGGAAACCGGAATCAAACCCGGCAAAGGGGGGGCGGTGAAGGCGGATATTCCGGTCGAGAATCCGGCCAAGTGGAGCGCCGAGGCGCCGAACCTCTATAAGCTGCTCGTTACCGTGGACAACGGGAGCGGCAAGGCCGAAGCGCGGGAGTACGTTCCGGTGAACGTCGGATTCCGGGAGATCGAAATCCGCAACTCGCAGGTGCTGGTCAACGGACAACCGGTACTATTCAAAGGGGCCGACCGGCACGAACTCGATCCGACTTACGGCTATCACGTGCCGCGCGAGACGATGCTCCGGGATATCGAGATCCTGAAACGGTTCAACTTCAACGCCGTCCGGACCTCGCACTACCCGAACGATCCATACTGGTACGAACTGTGCGACAAGTACGGTATTTATCTCGTGGACGAAGCCAATGTCGAAGCTCACGGGATGGGTTACGGCAAGGAAAACCTGGGGGGCGACGCACGGTTTGAAAAGGCGCACGTCGAACGGGGTTCGCGAATGGTGTTGCGGGACAAGAACCACCCGTCGGTGATCTTCTGGTCTCTGGGCAACGAGTCGGGCGACGGGCACAATTTCCGCAAGGAGTACGAGTGGATCAAGAATTACGATCGGACGCGGCCGGTGCAGTACGAGCGGGCGATCTGGGATGCCGGGGATACGACCGGCGCACACTATAGCGACATCTGGTGTCCGATGTACACCCGGGTAGGCGAGATGGAAGGACTGGGTAAGAATCCGAATATCGGACGGGTGGACGGACGACCGGTGATTCTGTGCGAATACGCGCATGCCATGGGGAACTCGCTGGGCGGTTTCCAAGACTACTGGGATGTCATTCGCCGCTACCCGAATTTGCAAGGGGGATTCATCTGGGATTTCGTGGACCAGGCCTTACGCGGATACGACAAGAACGGGAACATGATCTACACCTACGGAGGAGATTACGGGAAGTACACCGTATCGGACAACAACTTCAACTCCAACGGTTTGATTAATCCGGACCGGGAACCCAATCCGCATATGTACGAAGCGGGATTCGTGCAGCGGTCGATCCTGACCACGCCGGTCGATCTGCAACGGGGCGTGGTCGAAGTGTACAACGAAAACTTCTTCATCGACCTCTCGCGGTACTATATGGTATGGCAGCTCAAGGCGAACGGCGAGGTGGTACGGCAGGGGACCGTCATGGAGCTGAACGTCGCGCCGCAACAGCGGGCGCAGATCACGCTGCCGGGCTACGCGGTTCCGGCGGAAGCGACGGGCGAACTGCTGCTCGACGTGGAATATGTTCTGAAATCTCAGGACGGGATTCTGCCGGCAGGGACGGTGGCGGCTTACGACCAGATGACGGTGCGGCCGTACGACGCTTGGACGGCGACCGTTGCGGCTACGCCGGACGTGCGGCCGCAAATCGTGCCGAACCGCCGGGCGATTATCGTGGCGGCGGGCGACACACGGATCTATTTCAACCGTTGGACGGGCCTCCTGACGGACTACACGCTGGACGGGACGGAGCTCGTCGAAACGGGCTACACCTTGCGGCCGATGTTCTGGCGCGCGCCGACGGACAACGACTTCGGGGCGGGGATGCAGAACGGTTTCGCGCTGTGGAAAAATCCGGAGATGAAACTCAAGTCGATCAAAGATTCCACCCTGGCGGACGGGAATATCCAGGTGAGCAGCGTGTTCGAACTGCCGAAGCTGTTCGCGACGCTGACGATCGACTATACGATCAACGGAGCGGGCGAGATCGCGGTTTCTCAGAAGCTGACCACTGATCCGACGAAAGAGAAAATGCCGAATCTGTTCCGGTTCGGGATGGAGTTGACGCTGCCGGAGGCGTTCCGCACGATCGACTTCTACGGGCGCGGACCGATCGAAAACTACATCGACCGGCAGGGCGCGGCTCGGATCGGACGTTATACGCAGTCGGTGGACGACCAGTACTGGGGTTACATCCGTCCGCAGGAGAGCGGCAACAAGAGCGACCTGCGGTGGTGGCGGCAGACGAACCGCGACGGGATCGGCTTGCTGATCGAGTCGGGGGCGCCGTTCGAGGCATCGGCCTTGCCGTATGCGATGGAGGATCTGGACGACGGATCGAACAAGGGCCAGAGTCATTCGGGTTCTTTGGTTAAGCGCGATTTCGTAACGCTCAACATCGCATCGCGGCAGATGGGACTCGGGTGCGAAGACAGTTGGGGGGCTTGGCCGCTGGCTAAATACTTGATACCGTACGGAGATTACAAGTTCGATTTCGTGTTGCGGCCGGTTACGCGGCGATAGCTTTCGGACAAAGATTTGGATACACAGTCGCTTCCTCTCGTCATGATCGGGCGATGGAAGCGGCTTTTAAAAACCGTAGCGCGGTTTACCGAATCAGGGAAAAAACACAAACTGTTTTTAAAAAAACCGATGGGGGTGAAGACGTGGAGACAGGTCAAACAAAACAAT
>JAIDFC010000136.1 GCA_029054535.1 Rikenella sp.
ATCGGAAACTGGATCAGCATCGGCAAGCATCCCCCCATCGGATTGACCCCGGCCGACTTGTAGAGCTGCATCATCGCCTGCTGCTTTTTCATGGCATCCTCCTTGCGCGGATATTTTTCGTTGAGTTTGTCGATATCCGGTTTGAGGAGCCGCATCCGTGCGGTCGAGAGGTAGGACTTGTAAGTGAGCGGAAAGATCAACAGTTTGATAATCACCGTCAAAATCAGGATCACGATCCCGAAATTGGAGATATAGCTCCCCAGGAAGTCGAACACCGGAATCACCACATATCGATTGACCCATCCGATGATCCACCATCCCAGCGGGACGAGTTTCTGAAATTCCAAGTCTCCGTACTGTTTCAGAACCGAATATTTGTTCGGTCCGAAGTAGAACTGCAGATCGTACCCCTGCGTGATCCCCGCCGAGTAGGGCAGTGTCATGGTCGCCGAGAAATCCTTGATGTTGGTGTCCGTCGGCGGAAAGGTGTTGTACCGCAAGGCCGCCGCGCCGAAGTTATCGTTCGCCACGATGATCGACGAGAAGAACTGCTGTTTGAACGCCACCCATTGTACTTTGGTCTTGATCTCCTCTTCTTTCGTCCCGGTGGACATCCCCAGCTCTTCGATCGACGTTTCGCCCGGGTATTTGTATGCGATCGTCGTGTAGTTGTTCTCGTTCTGGAACCCTTTTTCCTCCTGCGGCGAAATGATGTTCCACGAGAGTTTCATGTCGCTCTGGTTCGGCACGATCGCTCCCTTCAGATGAGAGAGGTCGATCTTCATGTCCATCAGGTAGTTGTCCGGCCGAATCGTGTAGCGATATTCCAAGTACGAAGCCCCCGTGGTATCCGCATAGAGCCGGAAAGCGATCGAGCTATCCGAAACTTCCTGAGCCGTGAAGTAGAAGTCGGCGGTATTGATCTGTGCCGGCGCAAAAAGATTGAGGTTGAACCGCGACCCCGCTTCGGTAAAGAGCCTCAACGGATCGCCGTTGTATCTCTTGTAGTCCTTGAGTTCCGCCGCGGCAATCCGCCCCCCTTTATTGGAAAAAGTGAGCTGAAAGAGTTCGTTTTCAAGCGTATAGAACTCCTCCGTTCCGGACAGCTGTCCATCGAGCGCCGTCCCGTAGATCACCGGCGCAACGCCGTTCGTAGTCGCTGCAACCGCCGCCGAAGCAGCAGAGGGTACCGTCCCCCCGGTAGTAGCCGTCGAATCCCCCAGTGCCTGTTGTTGCAGTCGCAGCTGTTCCATCTCCACCCGAGCAATCGAATCGACGATCCGTTGTTGTTCCTGTTGTTCCGCCAGCCGTTCTTTGTACTGTTTGTTGTTGTACCAGCTGAATCCAAAGAGGATCACGCCGATGACCAACAAACCGATGAGTGTATTTTTGTTCATGAATGAGTGTTTCTCTGTGTATGTCTTATTTGCTTTCCTGGTACTGGATGGCCGCTTTCACGAAGTCGACGAACAGCGGATGCGGATTGATCACCGTGCTCTTGTATTCCGGATGATACTGCACTCCGACGAACCACGGGTGTCCCTGCACTTCGACCACTTCCACCAAATTGGTATTCGGATTGATCCCCGTGGCGATCATCCCGGCCTCTTCCAAGGCCGCTTTGTACTTGTTGTTGAATTCGTAGCGATGTCGGTGTCGTTCGCTGATCTCGGCCACCCGACCGTACGCCTGCCAAGCGTGCGAACCCTCCATCAACCGGCACGGGTAAGCCCCCAAGCGCATCGTCCCTCCTTTTTCGGTAACGCCTTTCTGTTCTTCCATCAGGTCGATCACCGGTTCCGGCGTCGCGCCGGTCTCCGTGGAGTTCGCCTCGGCCAACCCCAGCACGTTCCGCGCATATTCGATCACGCAGCACTGCATCCCGAGGCAGATCCCGAGGAACGGCACGCGATTTTCCCGCGCATACCTCACCGCCGTAATCTTCCCCTCCAGTCCCCGGTGTCCGAAGCCCGGCGCCACGAGAATCCCGCTCATCTCGCGCAATACCTCTTCCACATTATCGGCCGTAACCTTTTCGGCATTCACGTACTCCAGCCGCACCTTCACCCGATTGGTCGCCCCGGCATGGATAAAAGCCTCGCTGATCGACTTATAGGCATCCGGCAGTTCGGTATATTTCCCGACCAGTGCAATCCGCACCTCTCCGCCGTCCGGATGTTTGACCCTCCCGACGAAGTCGCGCCATTTTTCGAGGTCGATCGGCCGTTCGGCATCCAGCCCCAACTTCCGCAGCGCCACGGTATCCAGATTCTGGTCCAGCATCATCAACGGCACCTCGTAAATGGTCGGCACGTCCAACGACGCCACCACCGCATCCGGCTCCACATTGCAGAACAACGCGACTTTCCGCTTCACCTCCTCGGTGAGTTCCATCTCCGACCGCAAGACCAGCACGTCCGGTTGCAACCCGTTCTCCTGCAGCTGCTTGACCGAGTGTTGCGTCGGTTTCGTCTTCAACTCTCCGCTGGCTCGCATGTACGGAATCAGCGTCAAGTGCACCACCAGCGTGTTTCCGAATCCGAGTTCGTACCGCAACTGACGCACCGACTCGATGTACGGCAACGATTCGATATCGCCGACCGTCCCTCCGATCTCGGTAATCACCACGTCGTAGTCGTGCTTGGTCCCCAAGAGTTGAATCCGCCGTTTGATCTCGTCCGTGATGTGCGGAATGACCTGCACGGTCTTCCCCAGAAACTCGCCCCGCCGCTCCTTGTTGATCACACTCTGATAAACCCGTCCTGTGGTAACGTTATTGGCCTGCGAGGTCGGCCGCCCGAGGAACCGTTCGTAATGCCCCAGGTCCAAATCGGTCTCCGCCCCGTCCTCCGTAACGTAACACTCTCCGTGTTCGTACGGATTCAGCGTCCCCGGATCGACGTTGATATACGGGTCGAGCTTCTGAATCGTTACCGAATACCCTCTGGCCTGCAACAACTTGGCCAGCGACGCCGCGATAATTCCTTTCCCCAGCGAAGAGGCCACCCCGCCGGTTACGAATATATATTTAGTCTGTTTCATCGTTGTTGGTTTGTATTATTCTTCCGCCGCTGTTTGCATCGCAGCGCCATCCGCCTCTGCCTCGGTCGTTTCGGTCGCTTTTGCCTGTTCGGCGGTTTCCTCCGTCGGAACCGGTTTCTGAGCCGGCCGGTCGAGCAGTTTGATCTTCTCCGTCATCTGTGCGATCTGCTCTTTGGCCCGTTCGATCTTGTTCCGAACCTCTTTCATCAGTCCTTCGGCATTCTTCGACCGGGCGAAAAATCCGATGTTGTTCTCCCAGATCTGAATATCGGCTTCGATTTGCCGAATCTTGGCCTGAATCCGCTCCCGCTCCTGCCCCAACCGTTTGGCGCCTCCCTCCTGGATTTGAGCGATCTTCTCGCGGAAGTTGCGCATGTGTCGTTCCCGCTCTTCCCCCCGCAACAAGTCGAACAACCCGTCCACCACCTTCCGAAACTCCGCCTGGATCGCCTCTTTTTTCTTGATCGGCACGAATCCGATCTCCGCCCATCGGCGTTGATACTCTTTGATGGTGTCGAACGTGAGGTTCGTTTTTTCCTGCAGCCGGGCGCGCATCTCTTCGAGCAAGGACTCTTTTCGGGTCAGGTTTTCAGCGAACTGCGAATCCTGATTGCCGAAATGTTCGGCCTTGCGGGCGAAAAACCGGTCGCTTGCCGCCCGGAACCGTTTCCAGACCTGTTCCGAATGCTTCCGCGATGTCGCGCCGATCTCTTTCCACTTCTTTTGCAACGCGATCAAGGCATCCGTGGTCGCTTTCCAATCCTCGCTCTCCTGCAACGCCTCTGCCTGTACGCACAGGTCCAGTTTCGCCTGCAGGTTGTCCGCAATCTCCGACTTCATCCCCTGATAGAAAGCCCGCTTGGTCTCGAAAAAACGATCGCAAGCGGCCCGGAATCGTTCGTAAATCTTCGTATTGTCTTTCTTCGGCGCAAACCCGATGGTTTTCCACACCTTTTGAATTTCGATGATCTGTTCCGAAGCGGCGTTCCACTCTTTGTGCGACGAGTAGCCGCTCTGTGCCAACTCTTCGACCTTTTCGCACAATTCGGTCTTCAATGCCAGGTTCTGTTTCTGTTCGGCCTTGATCCCCTCGAAATAGTCCTGATGCCGCTTATTGATCTGCGTGCTGGCCGCTTTGAACCGATCCCACAACGCCTCTTTCACCTCAGCCGCCACGGGACCCACCTCGCGCCACCGTTCGTGGAGCGTCTGCAACTTGTGGAACGCTTCGGTCGCGCTCGGCTCCAGCATCAACGCCTCGGCCTCTTCCGCCAGCTCGGTCTTGGCCTCGTAGTTTTTCTTGAGGTCCAAGTCCCGCAGCTCCTTGTTGATCTTGATATAGTTATAGAAGTTTTCGACGTGGTGATGATAGGTCTCCCACAGGTCCTTGATCTTCTCCTGCGGCACGATTCCGGCGTCTTTCCACCGTTGTTGCAACTCGCGGAACGTATTGAAAGTCTGCCCCAAGGTCTCGTTCCCGTTCACCAACTCCTTGACTTCTTCGATGATCTGCAACTTCGCCGCATAAGCCCGCTCTTTCTCCTCTTCGGCCCGGTTGGCGAACGCGTCCCGCTTTTCGCGGTATTGCAGCAGCAGGGCCTTGAATTTCGCCTCGCAATCGTTCGCTGCCGGTGCGAAATCTTCGACCGCACCGCCGTTTTCGATAAAAGTCGTCCGCTGCGCCTCGATCTCCGCCCGTCCGGCCTTGTAGAACGCGATCTTGATCGCCTCGACATCTCCCCGCAGGTTTTGCACCGGTCGTTCCTCTAGCATCCCGGCCAAAAGGTCGATCAATTCCGCCTGCGTTTTGTTCGCATACGGATTCGCATTTTCCGCCGCCGCGCTCTTTTCGGTCTCGGCAGCCGCGCCGACAGCGGTAGTCGTAGTAGTTTCCTGCATAGTTTCGCCGGCGTTTTCCGCCGCTGCGAATGGCTCCTGCGCGTCGCCAGGTGCGACCGGGACCGGAGCAGAAGTTAAACCTTGATTTTCCATCTTTTCAGGTTGTTAGGGTTGATAGAACCAAACGATGCCCGTCTGTTCCGAAGAATCTTCGACCGAGAAAACGCTCCGGAACAGGCGGGCATCCGAACTTTCCTACAAAATTAGGAAGATTTTTCGCCATTCTCAAATTTTTTCGCCCTCCCGCGGCGCACACCTTTCCCCCGGGGAGTCGTCGTCGACGGCGTGCGCTGTACGTCGGCCAACATCGGCCGCAGGAACCGTCCCGTCGCACTCTCTTCGCAAGCGGCCACCTCTTCGGGCGTCCCTTCGGCGAGCAGTCGCCCGCCCGCTTCGCCCCCCTCCGGACCGATGTCGATCAGGTGGTCGGCCACCTTGATGACGTCTAAGTTGTGTTCGATCACGATCACCGTGTTTCCCTTGTCCACTAACTTATTCAGGACGCCCAGCAGCACCCGGATATCCTCGAAATGCAGCCCGGTGGTCGGCTCGTCCAAAATATAGAGCGTATTCCCCGTATCGCGCCGCGACAGTTCGGCCGAGAGCTTGATCCGCTGACTCTCGCCGCCGCTCAAGGTCGTGCAAGGCTGCCCCAGTCGCAAGTACCCCAGCCCTACGTCCTGAATCGCCTTGAGTTTCTGGTGGATCGTCGGCACCGGTTCGAAAAACTCGACCGCCTGGTTGACCGTCATGTTCAACACCTCGTCGATATTCTTCCCCTTGTACTTCACCTGCAGCGTCTCGCGGTTGTACCGATGCCCGTTGCACTCCTTGCACGTTACATAAACGTCCGGCAGGAAGTTCATCTCGATGGTCTGTACCCCCGCTCCGCGACACGCCTCGCACCGCCCCCCTTTGACGTTGAACGAGAAACGTCCCGCCTTGTACCCCCTGATCTGCGCATCGGGAGTCGCCTCGAACAGCTTCCGGATGTCGCCGAAAACGTTGGAGTAGGTGGCCGGATTGCTCCGCGGACTCCGCCCGATGGGCGACTGATCGACGATCACCAGTTTGTCGATATGCTCCAACCCATCGATCCGATCGTAGGGCAGCGGCTGGTCGAACGACCGATAGAGCTCTCTTGCGATCGCCGGCCGCAGGGTCTGGTTGATCAACGTCGACTTCCCGCTGCCGCTCACTCCGGTAACGACGATAAATTTCCCGAGCGGAAACCGCACCGTCAGGTTCTTCAGATTATTCCCCCGCGCGCCGTGAATCGTCAGGTATTTGCCGGAACCCTCCCGCAAAGCGCTCGGAATCTCGATCGCACGCCGCCCGGTCAGGTAGTCGGTTGTAAAGGTCGGCACTTTCAAAACCTCTTCGAGCGTTCCCACGGCGGAAATTTCGCCTCCCTTTCTCCCCGCCGCCGGACCGACGTCCACGATCCAGTCGGCCGACTCGATCATCTCCTGGTCGTGTTCCACCACGATCACGCTGTTCCCCGCATCGCGCAGTTGACGCAACGAGTTAATCAACTTGATATTATCCCGCTGGTGAAGTCCGATACTCGGTTCGTCGAGGATGTAAAGCACGTTGACCAACTTCGACCCGATCTGCGTCGCCAGCCGAATCCGCTGACTCTCGCCGCCGCTCAGGGTCCGCGACGAGCGGGACAACGACAGATACCCCAGCCCCACGTCGATCAGAAACCGCAACCGTTCCCGAATCTCCTTGAGTATATCCCGCGCAATGGCCTGTTGCTTCTTCGTCAGCCGGGTTTCGATCCCGTCGAACCACGCCGAAAGTTCGGCAATACTCATCGCCGAAAGCTCCGCGATATTTTTTCCGTCGATCCGGAAATAGAGCGAATCCTCCCGCAGCCGCGTTCCGCCGCAAACCGAGCAAGGCCGTCGCTCCACATACTGCTCCTTCCACTTCGCCCCCCGGTCGCCCTCCTCGGCCTCCGCTTCGAGGTAGGCGATCACCCCCTCCCACGTCGTCATGCAGCTGTTCCGCGCCCCCGACAAGGCCGTTACCCGCAGCGGCGTGGCATCGCCGTACAGCAAGGCGTTCATCGCCGCCTCGTCCAGCTCGTCGAGCGGCGTGTCGAACGTAAAGTCATATCGCGTCGCCAGCGAACCCATCTTGTTGAAGATCGAATTGGCTTTCGGCTTTCCGAGCGGCTGAATCCCGCCTCGGTTGATCGATTTGCTCCCGTCCGGAATGATCCGCGTGATGTCGAACACCGTCTCCTCGCCCAGCCCGTTGCAGTGCGGACAAGCTCCCTGCGGCGAGTTGAACGAAAAGGTGTGCGGCGCCGGCTCGTTGTACGAGATCCCGGTGGTCGGACACATCAAATTCCGGCTATAAAATCGGGCCTCGCCGGTCTCATAGTCTGCCACCATCATCGTCCCTTTGCCCTGTCGCATCGCCTCTTCGAGGCTCTTCTTGATCCGCGCCTCCGCTTCGGCTTCCGCCGCCATCCGGTCGATCACCAGTTCGATATGGTGAATCTTGTACCGGTCGAGCTGCATTCCGCTGTGCAGCTCCACGATCTCCCCATCCACTCTGGCATAAAGGTATCCTTTCTTGATCATCGACGCGAAAAGCTCCCGATAATGCCCCTTCCGCCCTTTGACCAACGGCGCGAGCAGGGCGATCCGCTTGCCGCCGAACCGTTCGATGATGAGTTCCGTGATCTGTTGGTCGCTGTAATGCACCATCTCTTCGCCCGTCGCTTTGGAGTAGGCAACGGAAGCCCTTGCGAACAAGAGCCGCATGAAGTCGTTGATTTCGGTAACGGTCCCCACCGTCGATCGCGGATTGCGCCCCGTGGTCTTCTGCTCGATCGCGATCACGGGGCTGAGTCCCGTGATCTTGTCGACGTCTGGCCGTTCGAGCGTCCCGAAGAACTGCCGCGCATAGGCGCTCAAGGTTTCGAGATACCGTCGTTGCCCCTCGGCATAGATGGTGTCGAATGCGAGCGACGATTTCCCGGAACCCGACAAACCGGTGATCACGGTGAGCTTATCCCTCGGAATGACAACGTCCACATTTTTCAGGTTGTGCACCCGAGCTCCTTCGACGATAATCCGGTCGTTTTTATTTTCCATTTTCTCTGAATCCATCGGTCTGAATCTTCACCTCGTAGTT
>JAIDFC010000137.1 GCA_029054535.1 Rikenella sp.
GCACCACCACAGCCCCTAACGTCTCAACAGCGTATGATATATATCTTTTCATAACTCTTCCGAGAAAAAGTCCTCTTCGCTAATAAATTCTCCTTCTCACTTCCGTTTCAGCAAATTACAATCCATCCACATCCTCTTCGGAAGCGGTCGTCCACGTAACCACCACCGTAGTCAGCCCCGCATCGTAGCGTACATCCAAACTCCCCTCGATTTTGATCTGCAAATCCCCCTCCGCACCGCCTGTATTTTTCAACTGCTCGGTGATATCCTCTTCCAACGGAATTTTCCGTCCCGATTCGGTTTCGAACGAAAACAGGAGATCATTTCTCACGTCATCATTAAGTTCCGCCTCGTTCCCGAAGATGAGGACAGTCCCCTGCAAAGTTCCATCCTCAGGCTTATAGGTAAGCGTTACCGGTGAAGCCGCCTGGAATCCCGCCACAATTTCCCCCGTAGTCAAGTCGATTTTCGAAGCCACCCCGCCCAATGCCGCATTCACAGTTTTGATTTCATTGGTAACCCCGGTAACCTTGAAGTTGAAGTTCACCACTTTCACCCGCCGATTCATCGGCATGATGATCGACGACAAAGCGCTGGTACTTGTCTCCTCCGTAATCAACGGGTCGCCGACCTTGATTTCCGGCAAAACGCCCGAGAAAATCCACCCCGGCTGTTCCACCATACTCGTACTCCCGTCCGCCTTCCCGAAGATATTGGCTGTCGAAGTCGAAACCGCCTTCGCCACCAGCTGCGTGGTCTCGAATTTATCGGAATTTTGTATCTCGACGTTATTGGTAACGTTGACACAAATCGCTTTGTAAGTCCCCACATCCAGCAGTCCGGTCAACAACTGCCCCTCTTTCGGAATATCATATTGCGCCCGCAAAGTCCCGTTTTCCTCGAACAAGAGGAGTTTGAGTCGCTCCGGAATATAACTGGTCTCCTTAATCGCCGACCAATCAAGTTTTATTTCCAGCGGCAACTGTTTTACTCGGGTATACGGCCGTTTGTTGCATCCGCTGAAAGCCAGCACCGCCACGACAACCTGCACGATTATCAGCCATGCCGACACAAAACCGTATTTCGACCTGTTCTTCATCGTTTCGTTCTATTTATCTATCGCGCCCGCCTGAGTGCAAAGTATCCTCGTTTACAAAAAGAATGAGAATCTTATGTTTTGTTACTTATGTCCGATTCGGAGAATAACCGTCGCATTCACCTTCGTCGGCCCGATCCACGCCTTGGTCTTGTATTCCTGCCACAAGTTTTTCTGCACGATCGAGTTCCACTTATAGACATCCACCTTATTCCGCAAGTACCCCAACCCGATCCCGAACTCGAACGCCCATCGTCTCCCGACCGGCAGGTAGTATCCATAACTGATCCCCCCCCCTATCGAAGTACCTTGACGTCCTTTTTCGTTCAATTTTATGTCAAAATCGGCATATTGCCCATAAATTCCGATAATATGTCCAGCCATCGACCGATCGTCGCTGAACCAGTACCGAAGCTGCGGTCCCCCGCCGGCAACATAAATCCCTTTATCCCCCGTATCGGTTCTCTTGTTCCAGTAAGTAATCGCCCCCTCCAGCAAAATAGAGAAGTGTCCGCCGATATGGAATTCAAGTCCCCCGTTCGGTGCAAACATCAACCAGTACAGCAGATTCGTCCGCAACGAGAGAACCTGATCGATCGGCCCCGTATATCGTTCTTTAAACGAATAATCTTTGACCTTCGCCGTGGTCGACTGCTTGGTCCGAGCATAAGTATTCGGATTCCACACCGGATACGGATTAGTGAGGATCGCCGCCAACTGTCGTTCTTTCTGCGCATCCGAGATCGTATCGGCAAGCATTTCGGTCAACTCCGACGTAACCGCCACACGCGCCTCTTCGCGCGCGACCCGTTCGTCATATCCCCCGACAACCCCCATATAAACCACGAACTCGACCTCCCGCAACCTATCGTACATCTCTTCCGCACCCCACGCCTCCTGATCGATAAAATCCACTCCATCCCCCTCCGCCGGCGCAATATAAGAGATAATAGCCACCCCGCCCAACTCGTTATGCTCCAGCGTCCGAATCACGTAATCCTTAACCCCCGCCAGCCTCGCATCCGCCAACTCTCTGCTCCCCACCCGACTGTCCGTAGCCGAAGTATAGGCCGTCAACACCACCGAGTCGATCCGCACCGCATCGAGAATAGCCATCCGCCGCGCCAGCGAGTCGAACTGTTGACGTTGCATCAAGTTCGATCCGAACTGGAAAACCAGATCGCTACTCCCCATCACGAAGTCGAACTTCAATTTTTTCGGTTGCGTGAGATCGACCGTAACCTCCCCGCTATCATAGTAGCCGCTCTCCGCGGCCCGCAGGTCCGGAGTGCAAAGCCCGACAGCCAACGCGAAGATTGCCGTTGCAATCGAGCGTTTCAAATTGTACGTTATTTCGGATCGCTGCATATACTAATTTTCGGGAGCGACTGAATGGTTACTCTTCGCATTGTTTCTATTATCCACCCCCGCAGTGCCGGACATTTTTCTGAGTCCCCCGACCCCTCGGAGTTTCAGATACCGGTACATGCTTCGTTCATTACACCGCACGATGTCGCAAATATCTCGCACCGTAAAATCCCCCTGACAGTACATTCTGACCGCCAGGTCGAGTTTTTCGGAACTCATTTTGATCGAACCTTTCGGCCGACCGCCCTGCACCGTTTCATCCGCCGGTTTGAGATCCGTCGTTTCGGTCGTCTGTTCAACCAGCAACGGAGCGAACCGACACAGATGAGAGACGAATCGTTCGACCTCTTTCTTCCGCAACACCTCGAGACAATCCTCCAGCCACCTTTCATCCAATGACCTCAGCAGGAAACGTTTCCGTGTGCAGATCAACAAAATTTCCAACAACCCGTCCACCCGGGTACAAATATCGCTCAACGAGCAGACCACCAGTTCATCGCCCTCTTTCAAGAGCCTGGCGACGTCCATGAATTTTTCTCTGACAGTCGCCACTCCGTTCACCATGTCGATTTCATCGACTCCGTAACGTTTCAGCCGAGCGATTTTCTCTTTCACCCGGTCTGCTTCATCCTTCATTATGACAAAACCTCGAACCACATCCAAAAATCTTCTGCCACTTTCAGTTTCATCGTCCCCTCCGCACGCCGCCGCCATCCACCCCATCAAGTCACGAACAATATGCTGACAGTATGCGATTTACAACTTCTTACCGGGATATCTGGCGGTCGTTTCCGACCGATTCTACCCACTATTCTGACAGCAAAAGTACAGAAATAAATTCCATTTACAAATTTTTACTCCGGAAATTTCACTTGAAATTCACAGCCCACCGAGATTCTCAGCCACGATCGAGGGGGTGGATGAGGTATTTTCGGGGTTTGTTTTTCTGACAACAACCGCTGATCGGGTATGACAAAAACCGGTCGTTTCCGCCCTTTCACCTCTATCGAAGAGTTGGCAACAAAAATCGTAACAACTTAATTATAAAATAGATAACAAACATTTACTCTGCCCCCGATCGCAGCAATCGACCGAACCGACGAAATCCGAATCACTCTGCCCTCCCCATCACTCTACCTGTCCCTTATAC
>JAIDFC010000138.1 GCA_029054535.1 Rikenella sp.
GCCACCCCAAGCGACGGGCTGGTGCCGCTCGGCACTCGAATGCTAGAGTTCGCTCCGAAAAATCCGCACTGGCCCCGAGCTTTTCCTATGCGCAACCATCCGCGCCCAAAGGGCGCACGGGCCGGAGCCATCCTGCTGCGCCTCATTCGGCCTGTCGCCCATCCCTTTCTCCGAACAAACTCCTGGCTGGAGTGCCCAGCGGCACCGACGAGGCCGGCGATTCTTCGAATCGTAATAGGCTGGAACACATTTTCCCGCCGCCAACCGCGATCTTCGATCGCGCGGCCCGCAGCCCTCCCCCTGCGGAGGGCCGAACTTTCGCTACACTCAATCGCCCACTCCGCGGGCTGCGGCCCTTTTTAATCCCAAAACGTCTTTGATCGTACCTCCTTTTATACGAGCCGCCGACAGCGGGAAACCTTTGGGACCGAAACTGCCAGTAAAACACCCGAAGGGTGCGCCACCGCGCGGGATGACGGTGGCTCGCCCGCCCACAGGGCGGGATTTCCAAGTCTTTGCACCCTTACTTTATTCATGCGCCTGGCAATTCGGTTAGAATCACCATAAACCGCACCCGCAGAGTGCGCGGGCCGGAGCTTCGCCCCGCGAAGGCCCGATTTTTCTCGCTGATGCTCGGCGGGCCTCGCAAGCTCC
The DNA here is from genome assembly GCA_029054535.1 of Rikenella sp. Taxonomy (GTDB): domain Bacteria; phylum Bacteroidota; class Bacteroidia; order Bacteroidales; family Rikenellaceae; genus Rikenella. Next base: position 655 of record JAIDFC010000138.1, read on the forward strand.
GACCCGAATCATCCAAAACTGGGTTTGACCGCGCTGAATGATCTGCAGTTTTACTATAAAATGCGCTCTACGAGCGCGCGGTCCGGCGCCACCCCAGGCGGAGGGCCGGTGCCGCTCGGCACTCGAAAACTGGACTTTGCTCTGCAAGCCACTGCTGGCGGCGACCCTTTTCCTGGACTCAACAACCGCGACCGAAGGTCGCGCGGGCCGAACGCCTCCCCATCGGGAGGCCCGCAATTGCGCCGCTTACGCGTCTTTGATTGCGGCCGCTCCCGGGCGCTCGACCCGGTGCCACAAAAAACCCGCCTCTGCGTCGCCCGCGGGAATTTCATAAAGATTTCGCCAAGGGCGAAACTTTTGAAATTCCTCCTTAAGCGGGCGGGCGACGATGCCGCTCGGCACTCGAAAACTGGAGTTTGCTCTGCAAACCTCCGCTGGCGGCAATCCGACCCTGTTCAAAGAAAACCGCGACCTTCGGTCGCGCGGGCCAGCCGCTCCCCCCACGGCTGGCACCGCAACTCGACACTGCTCGTTGCGTTGCCGCCGAGCGGCTGACCCGGAAATATTCTCCGCGCGTCGCCCGAGGGAGCCCTCCATGATCTCCCTATGACGGGCCGGAGCCACCCCCCGGCGGGGCGGGCGATGCTACGTATCGCTATAACGACCACAGAGAACCCCGGCAAAAACGCGTCGGGCGAGAGGCTGCCGGTGTCAGAATAGCAACAACAAAAAAGCTCTCCTTGTTCACAAGGAGAGCTTTTCATAGCCACTATAATATATGACAGAGCGAGTTCCCTAACCCTATCCCTGCACCGCCCCCGCAACCCAAGCCGCCACCTCGTCCGCCGAGGGATTTTTGAGTCCCAGTTTGTTTTTCTTGTTGAACCCGCAGAGATCTCCCCAAAGTTTATTCGGCGCGAGTCCCCCGATCGAAGCCACCGTAACGTAGCCCATCTTCTGGAGGACCGCCACCCATTCGACCGGCACCCCGATCGCCGTATAGGCCTCCTCCGGATCGAGGACCGCCTTTTTTTCCGGCCTCATCTGCGGGAAGAAGAGCACGTCTTGGATCGTCGGCTGATCCGTCATGAACATCGTGAGCCGGTCGATCCCGATGCCCATCCCCGAGCAGGTCGGCATGCCGTACTCCAGCGCCCGCACGAAGTCCATGTCGATGAACATCGCCTCGTCGTCGCCCTTTTCCGAGAGCCGGAGTTGGTCTTGGAAGCGTTCCAACTGGTCCACCGGATCGTTGAGTTCCGAGTAGGCATTGCAGAGTTCTTTTCCATTGACGAACAGCTCGAACCGTTCGGTGAGCTCCGGATTTTCGCGGTGCCGCTTACACAGCGGCGACATTTCGATCGGATAGTCCGTAACGAACGTCGGCTGAATCAAGTCCGCCTCGCAGCGTTCGCCGAAAATGGCGTCGATCAGCTTTCCCTTGCCCATCGTCAGGTCCGTCTCGATGTGCATCGCCTGGCAGGCCGTCCGCAGCTCCTCTTCGGTTTTTCCGGTGATGTCGAATCCCGTTTTTTCGAGAATGGCGTCGCGCATCGTAACGCGTCTGAACGGCGCCTTAAACGAAATCGCTTTGCCGTCAACAGTAAGTTCCGTGGTGCCGTTGGTCGCGATCGCGACCCGTTCGAGCATCTGCTCCGTGAAGCCCATCATCCACCGGTAGTCCTTGTAGGCGACATAGATCTCCATACAGGTAAACTCCGGATTGTGCGTACGGTCCATCCCCTCGTTCCGGAAGTTCTTGCCGAACTCGTAGACCCCTTCGAACCCGCCGACAATCAGTTTTTTGAGGTACAGTTCGGTCGCGATCCGCATGTAGAGATCGATGTCCAGCGAGTTATGATGCGTAACGAACGGCCTCGCCGCCGCCCCCCCCGGAATGGGCTGCAGGATCGGGGTTTCGACCTCGACATACCCCCTTTCGTCGAAGAAGCGGCGCATGGTGGCGATGATCTTAGCCCGTTTGAGGAAAACCTCCTTGACCTGCGGATTGACGATCAGGTCGACATAGCGCATCCTGTACCTTTGTTCCGGATCGCTGAAGGCGTCGAACACCTGCCCGTCCTTCTCCTTGACGATCGGCAGCGGCCTGAGCGACTTACTGAGGAGCGTGAACCGCCGGCAGTGCACCGACAGTTCGCCCATGTTCGTAATGAAAGCGAAGCCCTCGACCCCGACGAAGTCTCCGATGTCCAACAGCTTCTTGAAGACGGTGTTGTACAGCGTCGGATCTCCCTCCGGACAGACGTCGTCCCTGCGGATATAGACCTGAATCCGCCCCGTATGGTCCTGGAGTTCGAAAAACGCGGCGCTCCCCATAATCCGCCGGCTCATGATCCGCCCGGCGATCCGAACGTCCTGAAAATTCGGGGTCTGTGGCGTATACCCGGCCCGAATCTCGGCCGCCGTCGCCGTAACCTCGTAAGCGGCCGCCGGATAAGGTTCAATCCCCAACTCCCTCAACTTGTTCATCGATTCGCGACGCAACTGCTCCTGCTCGCTCAATTCCGTATTTTCCATATCTTTTTGCAATACTCTGGTTAATTGAAACAGTATAGAACTGTTCTTTTTGTGAACAAAAAGAACCAAAAAAACTTTCGGGAATGCTGCGCATTCCATGGGCTGCCGTAGTCAAGAGCGCTTTGCCTTGTTTTGGGGTGGTTGCTTTTTAACGGGCGCAAAATCTTGGCATTACATCATGCGCCCGCTAAAAAGCACCACCCCACACCGTGGGCCAGAGCATTAGATTGCGGAGCCTAAGGCATAGCGTAGCTGTTGGAAGTCTTTTGGGTACCTTTTCTTCAGAAAAGGTACGGTTCCATCCGGTTCTCACTCCATCAAGAATATGCAAAGATAAGAAAAAGGCAGGTATTGTTGAAATCGAGGGAGGAATGAGTTGGAAAGGATGAAATAAGGCGTTATATTTGTGGTGTAAGAAACGACCCGCACCGCACACGGCTATAGAGATGACGCAAGATACGATCTGCATATTGTTTGTGATTTTGACCTTCGGGATTTCGGCGGCCATGGGATGGTTCACCATTCCTCGGATCGTGATCATCGCGAAGATCAAGCGATTGTTCGACGAACACAATTCGCGGAAGGTACACAAGGGGGCGATTCCGAGGCTGGGAGGCTTGTCGTTTTTTCCGGCCGCGTTGTTTTCGTTCGCATTCGTGCTGGGGTTGCGGTATTATTACGGGTACGACATCTCGCTGGATTTGCAGATCGAACTGCTGACCGAATTTTTGTTCGTGCTGTCGGGAATGTTGATCCTTTATTTTGTCGGGATGGCCGACGATTTGATCGGCGTGGGGTATCGGAACAAATTCGTAGCGCAGATTTTCGCGGCGGTGTGTTTGGTGTTGGCGGGGGTAACGGTGTTCGACCTGCAGGGATTGCTGGGGATTCATCGGCTGCCGTTCGCGTGGGATACGCTGCTGACCGTCGTGGCGGTGGTACTGGTCGTCAACGCGTTCAACCTTATCGACGGCGTGGACGGCTTGTGTTCGGGTCTGTGGACGATCATTC